>JAITLE010000095.1 GCA_031278075.1 Bifidobacteriaceae bacterium
TTCCGCGCCCCGCGCCGTCGGCAGCCGCCAGGCCACCACCGAAGGATGGCAAATCGGATTCGAACAAAGGTTGCCAGATACAGTCTCGGTGGTGTAGTGTTAGAACATGTCCCAGACCTGTGACACGGGCCAACCCGGAGCCGGCGGCCCTGTTCGACGGGGGGTGGGGGCAGACCTCGAAACGGAGGTCTGGGCCATCCCGGGGTTCGTGGCGCCCAGCCCGGCCCGGTCCGGCGCCACACCGATCGGCGGCTACACCCCCGAACCCTCGCCGAAGGCCCGCGAGCTGATCGCCGCGCTAAGGGACCTCGGCGACGTCGGGGACCTGGTCGCGGTGGCCCACCAAGCCGCGGTGACGTTGAGTCGTCACCTCCTCGCCCACGGTTCGGGTGCGGGCTGGCGTGGCGAAGCGTTGGATCAGATAGTCGGCCTGGTCGAGACCAGCAACGCGGTCCAAGCCGCGACCCGTGAACTGGTGGGTCAAACCGACCGCGCGGGGACCGCATCGATCCACACCCGCACCGGTTTGTCGACCTGGTTGGGGTTGCGATGCAACCTGACACGAGCCCAGGCCCAAGCCTTGGTCCTCAACGCCCGCAAGACCCACCGGTTCGAGTTGTTGCGGCGCGCCGCCGCGGACGGCGTGGTCAACCGGTGGCAAGTCCAGGCGGTCGTCGACGTGTTGGCCAACCTGCCATATGACCTGGACGCCACCCGGGCCGCCGCCGCTGAGCAATCCTTGGTCGACAAGGCCCAGTCGATGGGTTCGGACCAGCTGACGCGGCAAGGTGAGAACGTGTTGGAGGAAGTCGCGCCCGAGATCGCTCAACAAGCCGCTGAACAGCGCGCGGCGCGGCAATTACGCCGAGCGACGTCGAAACAGTTCTTCAAAGTGTGTGACAACCACGACGGGACCACGACTCTAAAGGGGTTGGTGCCGACTTTGGAGGGTGAACGGCTACGTGCTGTCATCGAGAAAGCCGCGGAGAAGATCCGCCGCGAGCGAGCCCACGCCCCGGACGGGCGGTTGATGGACCGGGGTCAAGCCCGAGCTGCCGCGTTGATAGAGATCGCGACCCATGTTCAAAGTTGTGGGCACGCCCAACCGTTGGGCGCCGCTCCAGCCCGGCTCGTCGTCACCATCAAAGCTGAAGACTTGACCGACCCGGGAATGTTCGGCATGAGGTTGGCGGTGGGCGGGGATGTGGTGGACTCGCGGACTGCCGCTCAGTTGGCGTGTGATTGTGAGATGGTGCGGGTCGTGCTTGGCCCGAAGTCGCAGGTGTTGGATGTGGGCCGGGCGACCAGGGTGATCCCGGCCGGGTTGCGGGTCGCGTTGGCGGCGCGCGACCGGGGTTGTTGTTTCCCCGGGTGCGACCGTCCCCCAGAGGTTTGCGAGGGGCATCACGTGGCGCCGTGGCGGCGGGGCGGGTCGACTAGTTTGTCGAACCTGTGTTTGTTGTGTCCGACACATCATCGTTTGGTGGAGCCGCCCAGGGATGGGCCGCCTGGTTGGGAGGCCCGTTTGAGGGGCGACGGTTTGTGGGAGTTCTTGCCCCCAACCGAATTCGACCCGGAACGGGCGCCGCTCCTCCATCACCGGTTCCACCAACCGGGCGGCCCAGTCAGACGGGATGCTCACCACCAAATCCACGCGGCCGGCGGCGACGCGTCGCCTTGAGCGCGCCAGGGAAGCTCTCCGGCGTGGTCGCTCACGGTGCACGATGCCGTCCAAGCCAGCCGGTCGGCATCGTGCGTCAAAGCGGAGACGCGAAGGGCGACGTCTGCCGCGGCGGACTGTTCAAGAGTGTTGGAGGGCGGCCACAGGGGAGATGCGACTGGCGCGCCAGGACGGGTAGATGCCGGCCAGCGCGCCCGCCGCCACGCCGATGGCCGGCGAGGCGAGACCCAACCGCGGGTCCATCACCGGGCTCCAGGATTGCAGAACCGACCCGATCAGGACGGTGGCTGTGCCGAGCGCGCTGCCGATCAGCCCGCCAATCCCGCCCAACAGCACCGATTCGGCGAGGAACTGGCCCAGGATCTGCGAGGGGCTGGCCCCGAGGGCTTGACGCAAGCCGATCTCACCGGTTCGTTCCATGACCGCCACCAGTGTGGTGTTCGCGATGGCGACGCACCCGATGACCACGGCGACACCCGCCAACGCCAGGAGCAGTCCGCTGACCGACGCGTCGACATCGTCGGTGATGGCGGACCAGTCCGGCGCCCTGAAGGCGGTCAGCGCGCCTGGGTTCTCGGGGCGGAGCTTGTAGGGCGCCTGCCTTGCCGCGAGCGCCGCGGCGCCGAGGTCGGTGCGCACCAGCGCGTGGGCCGGCTGCCCAGCGGCTGGCGGCCCGTAGTGGGCCAGCATGGTGGTGATGGGGAGGATCACGGCGGTCGCCAAGTCCGGCAGCGCCCCCGTGTCGCTCAGCACTCCGACCACCGCGTAGGCGTTGTCGCCGATGAACACCGTGGGGCGGATGGCGACCGAGGCTATGCCCAAGCGCGCGGCGGCGGCCGGCCCCAGCACAGCGACCGGTTGGGCGCTGTCCACGTGGAACTCGTCCATCCCGTTGCCGGAGGCCAATTTGGCGCCTGCGGCGACCAGCGTGCCGGGCTCGGCGCCAGCCACCCGCAGCTGCACTCCGACACCGGGGCCGCCGTCGATTTCGGGGCGGGTGGATATCTGGGGGAGCCACCCTTGGTGGAAGGCTTCGGCGTAGACGCCGCCGTCCACCACGCCGTTCAACTCGCGCAGCTTCGCGCCGACTCGCTGCGGGAAGGAGTAGCCGGGCACACCGGATTCCTCAGTTGCGGTGTCCGCCAGGGTGACCGTGGTCGCTTGCAGTTGGTTGAACCGGGATGTGATCTGCCCCGCCGCGGTTGTGGTCAACCCGATGATCGCCGTCAGCGCCGCGCATCCCAGCACGGTGCCGGTCATGGTCAGCAGAGACCGCCCCGGCCTGGCCGCCACCGAAGCGACAGATTCCGCGAGCCCGTCCACCAACCTGATCCGTGGGCGCGGGCAGTCGACGCCGTCGGCCGCGCCGGGGGCGAACGCCGCGTCCTCGCGGCTCTCCTGGCGCCGCGACCGACTAGTCGAGGCTGTCACAGCGCCGTCTCGCATGCGGAGGCGTCGGTCCGCGCGGGCCGCCAATTGTTCGTCGTGGGTCACCAACACCAGACACAAACCGTCGCGGCTGAGCCCCTCGAACAGACCGATGATCTCCGCGGCGCGGCGCGAGTCGAGGTTCCCAGTAGGCTCATCGCACAGCAACACCTTCGGGTCGGCAGCCACAGCGCGGGCGATGGCGACCCGTTGGCGCTCGCCTCCGGACAAGCGCGACGGCAAGAAATCCGCCCGGTGGCTGAGGCCGACCCGGTCCACCGCCACACGAGCCGCCGCGAGGCGTTCCGCTTTGGGCCGCCCGCGATACATGCCCGCCAGGGCCACGTTCTCCACCACGGTGCGGTGCTCGATCAAATGGAACGCTTGGAACACGAACCCGATTCGCGACCCTCGCAAACCAGCCCTCTCCCGCGCTGAGAGCCGAGCCGTGTCGAGTCCATCCACCACCCGTCGGCCGCTTGTCGGGGTGTCCAACAAACCCACGACGTTCAACAACGTCGACTTGCCGGAGCCGGAAGGCCCGACCACCGCCACAAAGTCCCCTTTTCGTATGGCCAGCGTCGTGGGGCGCAACGCCTCGACCGGCGGTGGGCCGGGATACGTCCGCGCCGCATCGGCCAACACGATCAGGTCTTCTCCCGGATTCACCCCCCGATCACCACTTTCATCCCCTCCGCCAATTCGCCGGTTTGGACCGGGGTCACCTCGACCAGGTCGATTCCGGTCACGCCGACGACCACTTCCACTCGCCTGAGGATTGGGCGCCCACTCGCCTGGTCGATTCCGTCCACCACCGCGACGGACAACACCCCAGCGGAATCTGAACCGATCGCACCTTGGGGAACACCCAGCACCTCCCCGCTCGTGGTGGCCTCCATAAACGTGACCTTGAGGTTCTCGCCGGCCAGAGCCACCGCCAACGGCTCGCTCGGAGCGATTTCCACGTCCCATCCCAGGCCCCCGCCGGCGGCTGGCGACACCGCTGTGACCTGGCCGGCGCGAGTCTCGCCGCCGGACATCGCCAATTCGACAAAGTCGCCCTCGCTCACCATGCCCGAGCCCACGCCAACCAACCCCTCCACCCGCACCACCAGCGCGTCCGGTGTCAATGTGAGCAGACATGCGGGCGCCGCGAACCCGACTTCCACAGCCACCGCCGTGACCGCCGCCGGCAAGCTCGGCGCGAACCCGACTTCCGCCATCGGGACCACCACTCCGACTCGCGCCCGTAGTCGATCCCGCGCTTCAACCGCCCAGGTCACGTCTTCTCCCGCGGCGGTGACAGCTGATTCCGCTGCCGCCAAGCCGCGCTGAGCTGCCGCGAGCGCCCGGTTCGCCTCCGCGAGGTCGTCTTCTGCCTGGGCTTCGTCGGATGCGGTGGCCGACCCCGGCTGCGACTCTTGCGACACTCGCTCGGCTCGGCCGACCGCGGTTTGCGCGGAGGCCACCTGGTCGCGCGCCCCTGCGACTGCGAGGTTCGCGCCGGCCAGCGCGTCGCGCGCTTGCTCAACGGTCCGATCGGCCGCGGCCAGGGCGTCATCGTCTGCCCCGCTGCCGCCGTCGGTGGCTGCCGCTGTGTATCCAGCGCTGTGATAAAGCGCGGCCACCGCATCTCTTGTGTCCGCGTCGAACACGCCGGACACGGGTCCGGCGAAGAATCCCAGCCGGCACAGCGCCTCCTGCAATCGGCGCACGTCGCCTCCCGTGGCGCCCGGACGTAGATCCCTCGTCAACGGCACGTCGCCCTGCAGCACAAACAACGGACGCCCCGCCACCTCGACCACAGCTTGGCCCTCCAGCACCTGGTCCCCCACGCTGACAAACGACCCGGTCAGCACTCCGCCGCCCGCGGACGGCCCGACGACGCCTGAGCTCACGCCTAGGTCGTCTGACTGCGCCAGCCAGCCACCCCCCGCCGCGATGCTCACCTGCTTCGCTGGCACGACATCACCACGGGCGATCACCGTCTTAGAGATTCGTCCGCGCACGACATCGGCCGTGATCAGCGACGGTTCGGGCGGCTGCGCCTCAGCGGCCAGTTCCGCGGGCGAGCGCACAAACCGCCCAGCGACGAACCCTCCGGCCGTGAGCACCACCGCGGCCACGGACACTCCCACCAACCAGCCGGTCCGCTTCACTGGCCACACCGCCAACGCGTCCAGGACCGCGGGGCTGGCTCCGACCACTCCAGGCGGATGGGTCCCGCAAAGGACCTGACCGGTGGTTCAGCGTGCTTTGTCATCGCCCCACCCCTCACTTCGAGGCGACAATAGCCTCAGAGTTCAAAGCCATCAGATCATGAGCCGCCAACACGATCTCAAGGTCTGAACGCATTTCCTCCTCGACCACGACGTCAGCCGCAGCCTCCGCCTCCCGCACCGCCGCCCAATAATCAACCTTCTCCTTACAAGCCCCATCCGCTGCGGCGACCCGCTTCTCCTCCTCGCTCGCCACCATGCTGCTGTACGAATGCACCGGGAAACCATCAAGCAAAGAGAACGGAGCGAATTCACCGAACGCCTCCTGCGGATCGGCGTACTGGTACCCATCCGCGGCCATGCACTCGCTCCACTCGGCCGAAACCGCCGCCACACCCTCGTCGACCAGCACAAGATCCTGCACCCGCCGCTCCAATTCCCGCCGGATCGCGTTCAACTCATCTTTCGGCGGCGTCCCAGCCCTGACCGCCGCCTCACCGTCTCCGAAGCAGCCGCCGGCGGTTCCAAACTCCGCTTCCCCCGGCACACCGAACAACGCGTCATAATAAGCCTCCGGCAAATCATCTCCCGGAAGTTGCTCCACCTTGAGCTTAGCTTCCTGCGGCACCTCGTGATAACCGAACCGCGCGCCCCACTCCTCCGCCGAGACCCCGAACCACGAATCCAAGTTGGCGGCCGCCGCCGCCTCATAATCGCCACTCACCTCAGTGCGCCGCACCATGTCCGGCGCGGCGCCCGAAAACCCAGCCTCCCGCATACAACGATCCGCGACCACCCACAGCGCGTCGGTGGCGATCTGGCCACCGTTCACGGCGCCCAACCGCACCTCGCGCGCCAAAGAACCCGGTCCGCTGGCGCTGACCGGCGACCCGGGCGGCTCAGCGGCCCCATCCTGGCACCCAGCGACACCCGCCAACACCACCACGCCAACCGCCGACAACCCACAAGCCAACAACCGTTCCCGCCCCGAAACCCAGAGCCGACGGGCGACACAGCGCCGGGCCGGACGGGGCGAACGGCCGGGGTCACGGCGCCGACCATCTGGCCGCTCAGGCATGGTTCCTCTCCCCGACTACGGCGGCGCCGGGCGGGCGCCCGCCTGCTGACAGCCGAGCCTAGTGCCCGCCGACACCCGACCGCAAGGTCCCTGAAGTCGTGCGCCGACCCCAATAACGCCCCTGACGGCCTTGCGAGTTCGCCTCTCGGAGCCATGTGGCGGTCGCGGCGGGGCTACGGCCGGCTCTCGCGGGATCTGTGGCCCTTTGCGTTCGACCAGGCACGCCAAGCGCGGGCCTGTGGCGGCGTGTCCCTCGCGGCCGAGGCGCGGCGCGGGGCCGGGCTGGCCCTCAGCTCGGATCCGGCCGTCCCGCTCCGGGCGGCCCGAAGCCGAATAGCGCAAAGCTCGCCTATTGAAAACAATAGCCTTGCGCAATCATTTCCGATGAGGTTAGGCAAACCTATTTTGGGCGATTCTAGAATCACACGCCCGCGACTTGCCGACGGCGGCCGACAGTGCTTCAATAGACATTAGCTAAATGCTGTCCCCATTTCATTGGAAGAGAGGAGTGGAGTCATGATGACTCTCGAATCACTGTCGCGGGTGGCCGATTGCTCGGCCACCGACTGCGCCTACAACCACGTCGACGTCTGCCACGCGGCTGCGGTGACCATCGCCGGCCCGTCCGGGCAGGCCGGATGCGTCACCTTCGTCCCGTTGACCGTCAAGGGCGGGTTCGACCAGGCCGCCGCCGCGGTCGGCGCCTGCCAGCACTTGGAGTGCGCCCACAACTCGCACCTCGAGTGCTCGGCCCCCGCGATCAAGGTGGGACTCCGCGGCGCCACCGCGGCCGACTGCCTGACGTTCGCGCCCGCCGCCGGCTGACTCACGCCGACTCGCGTCAAGACCGCTTCGCGGAGTCCTTCTTGCGGGCGCCACCCGAGCGCTCGAGGGCCGCGGCGACATCGGGCACATAATGGTTTTCCTGGTCGCGCGGCGGGCGGTAGTAGTTCATGCGCGGCGGCCGCTCGGGAATCGCGAGCGGCTCCGGCTCCAGGTGCTCGTATGGAACCGAGGACAGCAGATGCGCGATCACGTTGATCCGAGACCGCTTCTTGTCCTCCGACTCAACCGTGAACCAAGGTGACGTCACCGTGTCGGTGGCGAGGAACATGTCGTCCTTGGCTCGCGAGTAGTCCTCCCAGCGGGTGATCGCAGCCATGTCCATCGGGCTCAGCTTCCAGCGGCGCAATGGGTCGTCAAAGCGGGAGCGGAACCGCTTCTCTTGCTCCACGTCGCTCACCGAGAACCAGTATTTGCGCAGCATGATCCCGTCTTCGATCAACAGGTTCTCAAAGACCGGGACCTGCCTCAGGAACAGCTTGTATTGCTCCTGGGTGGCGAAGCCCATGACGCGCTCGACGCCCGCGCGGTTGTACCACGAACGGTCGAAGATCGTGATCTCGCCCGCGGAAGGCAAGTGCGCGATGTGCCGCTGGAAATACCATTGCCCCTGCTCACGCGGCGTCGGCTTGGGCAGAGCGGCCACTCGGCAATACCGCGGATTCAAATACTGCGTGATCCGCGCGATCGCGCTTCCCTTCCCGGCGGCGTCCCTCCCCTCGAAGATCACAACGAGCCGTCGGCCCGCGCGCCTGATCCATTCCTGCATGTTGACCAACTCTGACTGGAGGCGGCGCAGCTCCGCCTCGTAGGCTGCCGTCGACAGCTTCTTCGGAGATTGCGGATGGGGTTCGTGATTTGGAATCGCCGGTGACGCCATGCCTCAAGACTAGCCGCGCCCCTCGCGCCACGTGGACCCGTGGACCGCTCCAGGCGCGCGAGAGCACGGCGCCAAAGGCCAACCGCCTCAGCGGTACGTGCGCGAGCGCATAGCCCGGCGCGCATCAAGATTGTCCTGCCGTTCCCTGAGCGCTTGGCGCTTATCCCATTCACGTTTGCCGCGGGCCAGCGCAATCTCAACTTTCGCACGCCCGTCGAGGAAGTACAGCTGCAGCGGGACCACCGTCACGCCTGCCTCCGCGGTTTTGGCCGCCCACTTGCGGATCTCGTCGCGGTGCAACAGCAGCCTACGCTTCCGGCGCGGCGCATGGTTGGTCCAGCTGCCTTGGGCATACTCCGCGATGTGGACGCCCTCCAGCCACGCCTCCCGGCCGTCGAACGAGACCCAGCCGTCCGCGAGCGAGGCCATCCCCGCGCGCAACGCCTTGACTTCGCTGCCCGTCAACGCGATGCCAGCCTCGAGCGTCTGGTCGAGGTGGTATTCGTGGCGCGCCTTGCGGTTGGTCGCCACCACCTGTTTGCCGGTCTGCTTGGCCATAAGCCCAAGAGTCTACTTCCCGCCGCCCGATGCCGTCCGGTCACCTCTCAAACACGCGGCCGGGCCGAATCGGGCCACGCATGTCCGCTCAGCTGATGTAGTTCATCGGGTCGACCACGCCGCTGGCGGAGCCGATGCCCACCTCGAAGTGGAGATGGCAGCCGGTCGAGGCGCCCGTGGTGCCGACGTTGGCGATCTGCTCGCCCCGCTCGACGCTTTGGCCGGTCGAGACCCAGATCTCCCCGTTCCAGATGTGGTTGTAGGTCGTGAACATCAACTGACCGTCGACGTTCCCATGGCTGATGACCACCCGGTTGCCGTAACCACCCGCCCAGCCGGTGAAGACCACCTTGCCGGGCGCCGATGCGTAGATCGGCGTGTGGCAGCTCGCCGACAGGTCGACTCCGTCGTGGTGACGCCAGCTGCCGTAGATCGGGTGGACCCGCCACCCGAACGGCGACCCGACCCGGAGCGCGGAGAGCGGGCGCCCGAAGAAGCCGGTCGCCGCAGGCGGGCCAGCACCCCCAGAGCCGCCGTTCGCCTGTTGGGCCGCCTTCCGGGCCGCCTCCTCCTCGGCGGCCTTGCGGCGCTCCTCCTCCAGGATCTTGTCCAGATCCTTCTTGATCTGCTCGTTCTCAGCCTCATATTCGGCCTGTCGCGCCTCGTCGGCCGCCTTCTTGGCTTCGAGGTCCGCCGCGAGCCGCTCCAGCGACGCCTGGAGTTCGTCAAGTTCCCGTTTGGCTTGTTCGGCGGCCGCTTGGGCGGCATCGGCCCGCGCCAACGCCTCCTCCGCCTTGACCTTCAGGTCCGCGATCTCAAGCGTCACCGCCTCGAGCCTGGCTTGCCGGTTCTTGTTGGCGCCCGCCGACTCCTGCGCTTGGACGATGACGGACTGCTGGGTCCGCGAAGCGGCCTCGACAGCCATCAGATCCCGCGCGGCCTCGTCGATGGAGCTGGAGCCCAACAACACAAGGAGTTCCGAATCGCCGGCGGCGCGGCCCATCATCGCGTCGCGGGCCAGCGCTCCGAGCGAGAGGCGCGCGTCGCGGGCCAGTTCCACATCCTTGGCCAGCTGCTCCGCCACGTCGTCGCGTTGCGCCTCAGCCTGTTTGAGCGCCTCGGTGATCTCGCCCAGCTCTTTTTGCGCGCTCGCGAACTCAGCCTGGGCGCCGGCCAGCACGGCTTCAGCGATGGGGAGCTCGAGGTTGGCTTGCTCAAGGTCGAGGTACGTCCGCTGAAGCTCGACGTCCGTCCCTTCGAGCGCCATCTCGAGTTGCTCGATGGCCGCCTCGTTCGCAGCCCGCTGCCGCTCCAGATCGTCCTTGTCTGGCGCGGCCTCGGTCGGCGCCGCGGCGCCCGCGAACGCCACAGCGGCCGCCGCCAGCACCGCCACCGCCGCCGCAAGCGGCCGCCGCCACCCTGAGGTCTTGCTCACGTCCACCACCTAGTCACACCTTGGTGAAGCGCCGCAGCGTCAAAACCGAGCTGAGCCCCGCCAGCACCACGGCGCCGCCGATCAGCCATGGGGCCACGGCGATCGCGTCCCACGGGTTGACGGCGCCCATCACCAACCCGAAGTTCTCCAGCACCCAATCATCCAACCAGAACTGGCTGATGCCCCACAGCGCCCCGACCGCGAGCACCGATCCCAGCAACGCCGCGACCGCGCCCTCAAGCATGAACGGCAACTGGATGAACAGGTTGGAGGCGCCCACCAGGCGCATGATCCCAGTCTCGCGCTGCCGCGACAGCGCGGACAACCGGATCGTAGTCGTGATCAGCAGCACGGCCGCCAAGGCCAACACCGCCGCGACACCCAACGCCGCCAACCGGACCTTCGCCACCAGGTCGAACAGTTTCACGAACAGCTCCGACTGGTCTTGCGCGTGGAGCACCCCCGGCATGGTCCCGACCGCGTCGGTCACAACCTGGAACTTGTCCGGATCGGTCAGCTTGACATGGACCACCGGGCCGAAGGTGTCGACGCTGATCTGCTCCGCCATGAAGGTGCCGCCGTAACGCTCCTGGAAATCGTCGAACAGCTCCTGCGCGCTTTGGATCTCGGTCCAGTCGACGTATTGCGCCAGTTCACCCGATTGGAGCCGGTCGAGCAGCGCCTGGCGCTGATCATCCGTCACCGCGCCGCCCGCGCAGTTGCCCTCGTCCACCGGGTCCACGGGACAAAGGAAGATCGACACCTCCACCTTGTCGTACCACTCGCCCTTGACCCGGTCGACTTGCATCTGCAACAGGAGCGCGGCGCCCACGGCGCCCAGCGACACGAAGGTCACCAGGATCACGGCCCCGATCATCGAGGCGTTGCGCCTGAAGCCGCTGAGGATCTCCGTCAGCACGAACCTGAAGCGCATCAGGCCTCCCCTCCGTAATAGCCGGAGGCCTCGTCGCGCACCACCCGACCCTCGACCAGTTCCACCACACGGTTTTGCGCCTGGTCCACCAGTCCCACGTCGTGCGTCGCCATCACCACTGTGGCGCCGGTCTGGTTGACACGTTCGAGCACCGCCATGATCCCTTCGGAGGTGCGGGGATCCAGGTTCCCGGTGGGCTCGTCCGCCAACAGGATCTGAGGCCGGTTGACCACGGCCCGGGCGATCGCCACCCGCTGCTGCTCGCCGCCGGACAGCTCATGCGGCGTCCGCTTCTCTTTCCCGGCCAAACCGACCAGGTCGAGCACGTCCGGCACCGTGCGCAGGATGGCGTGCCGAGGACGGCCGATCACCTGCATCGCGAAGGCCACGTTCTCGAACACCGTCTTGCGCTCCAGCAGCCTGAAATCCTGGAAGATCGACCCGATGTTGCGCCTGAAGCGCGGGATCCGCCGCGCGGGCATCTGGGACAAGTCCTCGCCAAGCACAAAGACCCGCCCGGCTGTCGCGTGCTCTTCGCGCAACACAATTGACAGCATGGTGGACTTCCCGCTGCCTGACGCCCCCACCAGGAAGCAGAACTGCCCCCGCGGGATCTCCAGGCTGACGGAGTCCAGCGCGGGCCGCGCGCCGCGCGCGTAAATCTTGGTCGTGTTCTCGAATCTGATCACAGTGAGCCGTTTGCCTCAGTCTTTCCGTTCCGCTTGTCGTTCCAGCCTAGGCGCCACCGCGCGGGCCTGGCCGCCCGACACGCCGAGCGTACGCCACAGCGCCGGGCGACGGCTCGTGGGCGCGTCAGCGGGTTTTCGCCGAGAAGCCGACCAACCGTTACACTGGCCCGCAGTCCACTTGACACCCGATTGAGGAGCATCCCATGTCGAAGCGCGCCCGCAAACGCCGCACCCGCAAGACATCCACCGCCAACCACGGTAGGCGGCCGAACGCCTGAACGGCGAATCCGCTACACGCGAAATCCCTTACGCGAAGTCCCCAGCGACTCCGAAGTCCGCTATCCGCGCGGCGATCCGCTCCCGCAGGTGATCCGGCGCCACCTCGGCGCACGCGATCTTGACCATGCTCTTGAGCCGCAAGTGGACATCGGCCTCATGCGCGCACGAGTCGCAACCTTCGAGGTGCAGCAGCACCGCCGTCAACTCTCCCGCGTGCAGCTCGTCGTCGATGAACCGATGCAGCTTGGAGAGGAAGTCGTCGCAGTGGAAAATCCCGAAGCCGTGTTTCATGTCGTGGCCCCCGATCCTCCGTCAGAATCGACGTCAGGGCCGATGCCTTGGCCGGTGAGAAGCTTGCGCAACTGCGCCCGCGCCCTGTGGAGGCGCGACATCACAGTGCCGATCGGCGTGTCCATAATCGCCGCGATCTCCTTATATGAGTAACCTTCCACGTCAGCGTAGTACAAGACCAGCTGGAATTCGTCCGGCAGAGCGCCCAGAGCGTTTTTCACCCGGTCGTCGGTGATGCGGTCCAGCACCTCCAGCTCAGCTGAGCGCAAGCCCGACGAGTCGTGCGAGGCGGCCCGCATGATCTGCCAGTCTTCGACTTCGTCGGTGTCGGCCTGCTGCGGCCCACGCTGCCGCTTGCGGTAGTCGTTGATGTACGTGTTGGTCAGGATGCGATGCATCCAAGCCTTGAGGTTGGTGCCCGGTTGATACTGGTGGAAGTTCGCGAAGGCCTTGGTGTAGGTCTCCTGAACCAGATCCTCGGCGTCCGCCGGGTTGCGCGTGATGCGCATGGCCGCGGCATAGAGCTGGTCGAGGTATTGCATCGCCTCACGCTCGAAAGTCGCCGCCTTGTCGGACCTGCCGTTGTCCGGGGCGGCCTTGCCGGCCGGGACGGCAGCGCCAGTGGGGTTCTCTCCGCGTCCCACGCGGGCCCGGTCGCTCGCCACGACAACCGAGCCTAGGCCATTCGAGCCCCCCGTGGGGCGCTCGACCGCGAATTGGGCGCTACTGAGGGAAACCATGTTCACGTCTAGGTCTAACAACGCGTCGCGTTGGATTATTCCCGGCAACTGGGAAACACTTGGTCCATGAGCATGATCCGCGTGACAGCCCGGGCCCTCGTCGGGGCCGCAGCCATAGTCGATGGCGTCGACGCCTTGCGCCATCCCGTCCCATGGGAGGCGGCCGCGCAGCCGCTGGCGGCCAAGTTCTCAAAGGCCACAGGCCGGCCAGCCGACGCCAGCCGTTGGGCCCGCGGCGCCGCGGTCGCCTTGAGCGCCGGCGGCGGTTTGATCGCCAGCTCGGTCGCGCCGCGCCTGGGCGCCCTCGCCTGCGTCGCGGCGAGCCTTACCCGCACAGTGAGCGGGAACCACTTTTGGCAGGTGAAGGACGATGCCGACCAGCGGGACGCCGAACGCGCCGCCTTTTTCGCCCGCCTCGCCGTGTTGGGCGCGTATCTGCTGATCCTGGCCGGGCCAGCCCGGCGGTCGGGCGCCCGGACGGGGCGGCGCAAGGTGGCGCGGCGGCGCGGCGACGCCGAGTGATCCCAGGCGGCGTCCCGGGCGGGCGGTGGGCGCCGCCCCAGGCTTGGCGCGCGCTCGACGCCTCAGTCGACGTGCCCGGATCGAAGTCCCTGACCGCACGATATTTGGTGGCCGCCGCGCTGGCGGACGGCCCCAGCCTGATCCGGGGCGCGTTGCGCGCCCGAGACACCGATTTGATGGCCGCGGCGCTCAGCGCCTTGGGTTCACGGATCGAGCCCCAGGACACACCGCCGCCCCAACCTGAGCCACCCCGCGGAGCCGGCCAACCGCCCCCAGCAGCCCGTGGCGTCGACCTGTTGGTCGAGCCCGGTCCGCTCAGGGGCGGCGCCGTGGACGTGGGACTGGCCGGGACCGTCATGCGGTTCTTGGCGCCGGTGGCGGCCCTCGCGGACGGGACGACCCGTTTCACCGGCGATCCGGCCGCGGCCCGGCGACCCATCGGTCCGCTGCTCGACGCCCTCGAGCGCCTCGGCGTGGCGACACGCCGCCCGGTAGGGGCGTCCCTCCCGTTCGAAGTGTCCGGCCGGGGACGTGTGGCCGGCGGACCAGTCACCTTGGACGCCAGCGCGTCCAGCCAGTTCCTCAGCGCGCTGCTGCTGGCGGCGCCCCGCTTCGCGGCGGGCGCCCGCGTCGTCTTAGAACCGCGGCGGCTCCCCAGCCGGCCCCACGTGGCCATGACCCTTGAGGCTCTGGCCGCCTTCGGCGCCCGATCCACGGCCCACGGAGACTACGCCTGGGAGGTCGCGCCGGGCGGCCTCGCCGGCCGTGAGATCACGGTCGAACCCGATCTCACCAGCGCGGCGCCGTTCCTCGCAGCCGCCTTGGTGGCGCCCGGCACGGTGCGCTTGCGTGGTTGGCCGCGCCGCACCACCCAGGCGGGGGCGCTCATGCTCGACTACTTGACCGCCTTCGGCGGCCAAACCGCCTGGCGGGACGGGGCTCTCGCCGCGACCGGGACCGGCCCGATCTCTCCGGTCCGCCTCGACCTCAGGGACGCCGGTGAGCTGACGCCCGTCGTGGCCGCGCTGGCGACGCTGGCCGACGGCCCAAGCCGGCTGGACGGCATCGCCCACCTGCGCGGACACGAGACCGACCGGCTCGCCGCGCTCGAACGCGAGATCAACCGGCTGGGGGCGCGCGCCGAGCAGACCGCCGACGGCATCACGATCACGCCCGCTCCGCTGCGCGGCGCCCTGGTGCGGACCTACGGCGACCACCGGATGGCGATGTTCGGGGCGGTGGTGGCGCTCAAGACACCCGGCGTGGTGGTCGAGGACCTGGGCGCCACCGCGAAGACGTTCCCCGGCTTCGCCGCCGCCTGGGAGGCGATGCTGTGAGTGGCCGCTGGGACCACCTGACGGACGATGACGTGCGCGTGCGCCCCAGCCGTGGCTCCAGGCCGCGGACCAAGACCAGGCCGGAGCACGCCCAAGCTGAGCCAGGCTTCGTCGCCGCCGTCGACCGGGGGCGACACAAGGTGCGCCTGGGCGAACGTTGGGTGGTCGCGGCCAAGGCCCGCGAGCTGGGCCAACGGGCGGTGGTGGTGGGCGACCAAGCCCACCTCGTCGGGGACCTCAGCGGCCAAGCGGGGACCTTGGCGCGGATCGTGCGGCTCACGCCGCGGCGCACCGAGCTGCGGCGCGCCACCGACGAGGGCCGCGGGCGCGAACGGGTGGTCGTGGCGAACGCCGACTTGATGGTGATCGTGGCCTCGGCGGCATCGCCCGCGCCCAAACCGGGGCTGATCGACCGGCAGCTGGTGGCCGCCCACCACGCGGGGCTCGAGGCGATGATCTGTTTGACGAAGTCGGATCTGGCCCAGGCGACCGAGGTGAAGACGCTCTACGCCGCGCTCGGGGTCAGCGTGGTGGAGACCGCTCTCGGGCGCGGGGGGCTGGTGGGTTTGGACAAGCTGGCGGCGGCGCTGGCGGAACGGGTCACGGTGCTGGTGGGACATTCCGGAGTGGGCAAGTCCACGCT
Organism: Bifidobacteriaceae bacterium; assembly: GCA_031278075.1. Classification (GTDB taxonomy): domain Bacteria; phylum Actinomycetota; class Actinomycetes; order Actinomycetales; family WQXJ01; genus JAIRTF01. Next base: position 15,558 of record JAITLE010000095.1, read on the forward strand.
GATCAACGCCCTGATCCCCGGCGCGAGCCGGGCGATCGGCGAGGTCAACAAGGTCACCGGCAAGGGACGCCACACATCCTCCTCCGCGGTGGCGCTGCCGCTGCCCGGCGGAGGCTGGGCCATCGACACGCCCGGAGTGCGGTCCTTCGGGTTGGGTCACCTAGACCGCGCGGAGGTGCTGGAGGCGTTCAAGGATCTGGCCGTCGAGGCGGTCCACTGCGCGCGCGGTTGCTCACACGGCCCTGACGCGCGAAACTGCTGGCTGGAACAATGGGCCGCGGGCTCACCCGTCAGGCGAGCCCGCCTCGAATCGTACCGACGCATCACCGCCAGCCTCCCCACGCCAGGCCATTAGGCTCTGTGTGGGCAATCGAAGAAGGAAGGACCGAAATGGCCAGGGACAAGCAGCGGGAGACCAAAGAAGACAAGAGCCGCAAGGCGTACCTGGAGCAGCTTGCGGCGTCGCAGGCGGCGCCGGCGGCGCCCGACGCGTACATCGACGACCTGCGCCTCGCGTTGACGCTGGCGGATCGGGTCGACCAACTCACCCTGGCCCGCTTCGGGGCGCGCGATCTCACAGTCGACCAGAAGGAAGACGAGACCCCCGTGACCGACGCGGACATCAAAGCCGAGGAGTTCTTACGCGACCAACTGGCCCGCACCCGCCCGGACGACACAGTGCTCGGCGAGGAGTTCGGCGGTTCCAAGGCCTCAAAACTCGCGAAGATCCAGCAGGCCCGCACCCGCGCGTGGGTGCTCGACCCACTCGACGGGCCCGCCAACTTTGTGCGCGGCGTGCCGATCTGGGCCACCTTGATCGGTTTGATCGCTGACGGCCGGGCGGCCGTGGGCGTGGTCTCGGCGCCAGCCCTCGGCGCCAGGTGGTTCGCCGCCGCCGGCTACGGCGCCTGGAAAGGCGCGAACCTGGACTCCGCCAAACAGCTCAGAGTCTCAAAAACCAAGAAGCTCGGCGAGGCGTGCCTGTCCTACTCGTCGCTGGCCGGCTGGGAAGATCAGGGCAGGCTGCCCGGATTTGTCCGCCTCGCCGGGGACGTCGGCCGGACCAGGGCGTTCGGCGACTTCTGGAGTTACATGCTGCTCGCCGAGGGAGCGATCGACATCGCGACCGAACCCGAGTTGGCGCCCCACGACATGGCGGCGGTCGCCGTGGTGGTGACGGAAGCCGGCGGACGCTTCACCGACACGCGCGGCAAAGTGACCGGACCGTTCGGCGCCGACGCGCTCGCCACCAACGGCCGCCTCCACGACAGGGTGACGCCGTACCTCAGCGGCAACGGCGCCAAGTAGCCGACCGGCGAAGCCGCCGGGCCCCGGCTGGCGCTACTTGCGCCGGCCGTGGCACATCTTGTACTTCTTGCCGCTGCCGCAGGGGCACGGTTGGTTCAGCCCGGTGCCCGGGTAAGCCTCGACCGGCTCCTGGGCGGCGCTCGCCGCGCCGCCCGACATCCGCCGCACCACAGGCGCCTCTCCGCCGTCCTGATCCGGCGCCGAATACTGCAACGCCCCGACCGGGGGCCTCGCCCCCTCCAAGCCTTTGGCCAGCAGGATCGGGTGAGCCGCGCCGGCCGCCGGTCCGGACTGCGCTCCCGGCCGGGCGCCGAGCACGCCCGATGGCTTGGCGGCCCCGCCGGATTTGGCGGAAGTCCGCGCGGTCGCAGGGGCGGCGGTCCGCGGGTCGCGCTGCCGCGCGCCCGGTTTCCCCGTCGTGCCGCCCTGGGCCGCCTTGGGTGTCCGGCTCGCAGCCGCGCTCCCGGTCGCGTCGTCCCCAGCAGGCGCCTCACGCACCTCCACGGAACTAGACGGGGCCGCCGGCCCCGACCGGTCGGCATCGTGCGCGGCGGCGGGCGGCGCTTCTTCTCGCGTCACCTGCAAATTGAACAAATAGCCGACCACCTGCTCCTTGATGGC
>JAITLE010000141.1 GCA_031278075.1 Bifidobacteriaceae bacterium
CGGTACGAGTCGGCTGGGTCGCCGGACGCCTCGAGCGAGATCTGTGGCCCCGCGGCGGTGTCCGGGCTGAGCGTGTAGGCGGACCGGTGGGCGCTGGGAGCGCCCGAGGCGAACGAGACAGGTTTAGGGGAGCCGGCCACGGCCGCGCCGCCGATCTGCGCCTTGACCCGGAACGAGCCGGGCTCCTCGGATGTGATCGCGACCTGGGCTTTGCCGAGGCGGTCGCACCAGGCGGGCGCCCCGGGAGCGGCCGGGTCGCAGGTCTTGACCACGCCGTCGCCAGGTTGGAGGTTCGGCCCGGGAACACCCGCGGCGCCGGTCTCGACGGCGAACTCGACCTCGGTCCCGGGGACCGGGTTGCCGCCGGCGTCCAAGGCGATCACCCAAGCGGAGTGGTTGGCTTTGCCGTCGGCGAGCACCGTCGAGCCGGTGACGTCGAACTGGGATCGAGCTGGGGCGGCTGCCAGCGGACTGAACTCCAAGACCAGCGGCGACCCGGCGGCGACTTGACCGGCGGTGATGTCCGCCGTGGCGCGCCAGCGTCCCGCCCGGGTGGTGGCGAACGCGGTGGCAGCCGTGCCGGCCGAATCCGTTTGGAGGTTCTTGACCACGGGGGCGACGCCGGCCACCGCGGTAGTCCCGTCGGCGCCGACCAGTTCGAAGGTGACGGCCACAGCCGTGCCCGCCACCGCGATCGGGTTGTCGTGTTGGTCGGCGAGCTGGACCTTGACGTTGTAGGCGGTCTTGCCGTCGGCCGGCAGGGGGCCCGCCTCAGCTTTCGAGATCCGCGAGTGGTCCAGGGCGACCGGGCCGGCGGTGAATTCGATCTCAGCCGGCGAACCGCCGGTGATCGGTTTATAGGCGCCGCCGGCTGACGCCTGGATCTCAGCCGTGACCGCGTGACGGCCGGACGCGCGGGAGACCAGGCGCAGTCGGGCTTCGCCCGCCGCGTCGGTGGTGATCTCGAGGCCGCCGGCGGCGGGGGTGACGCCGGCTGGGATCGCGAACCGCACCAGCGCGCCCTTGACCGGGTTGCCCTTCGAATCACGCACGGTGGCGGTCACCGCCTGGATCTCGTGGCCGTCAGCGAGCGCGCTCGAGGCGGGCCCGGTCAGCCGCGTGGCGGCGGCGTCATAGCTGATGGGACCCGCCGCGAAGGTGATCTGCCGGCCCGCCTCGGGGATCGGGTCGGCCCCGATCAGCGCGCTGACGCCATAGGTCCCGGCGACCGTCGAAGTCAGGTGGACCACCAGGCGGCCGTTCGGGTCGGTCAGGTGCGGCGCCGCCTCAGCGATCCGGACCGCCGCCGGCAAGGCGAAGCTGACCGTCGCGCCGGGCTTGGGCAGGCCGCCCGCGTCTTTGACCTCGACCGTGGCGGTGAACGATGCGGCGCCGTCGGCGGTGACCGGCCCGGCCGGCGAGATGCTCCAGGACGAGTTGTTCGGGTCGGCCGCGCCGGTGGCGAAGACCAGATCGGCTTCGCCGACGGTCTCTCCGGGGCCCAAAGTCGCCACCACGTGTGTGGTCGTCTCCGACGGCGAGACGATCCCGACCGCCGCCAGACCGGTCGCGGCCGTCGTCACCGCGCACGTCTTCGGCCCGCAGCCGGTGGTCGCGAAATGCGCTGGGTCGCCGGCGCGCAAGTTGAAGGTGACTGTGGCGCCGTCCACCGGGTTGTCCAGAGCGTCGCGCACCGCGACGGCAGCCGAATGCCGGTCGGAATTGTTCGGCGCCACATCTCCCGTCGACGCCGTGAACGTCGAATCGGCGGCGCTCGCCGGCCCGGCTTTGAACCAGGCGTCCCGCAGCGTCGTGGAATCCGGCACTTGGCCGGTCGGGGCCTCGGCGCGCACCCGATACAGTCCGGCGGCCGAGACCGTGAAATCCGACCAGGTGGCGACCCCGCCCACGGTGTTGACCGTGGGACCAGATATCCAAGCGGCGGCGGAGTCACGTTGGTAGGCGAAACTGATCGGCACGGCCGGGGTGTAAAGGTTCCCCGACGCATCCCGTAATGTGACCTGGGCGACGTGATATTCCGTCGCCACGGTTTTGACGGCCGGCGCCGTGGTGATGGCGAATTCGGAATTCCGGAGCGACAGGTCGGCGTTGACGAACACAGCGGCGGCGGGCGAGCCAGCGGCGATCGCTTTCCCGCCGACGCTGGCTGTGATCTCATAGGCGCCGGTCTTGGTCGAGGTCAAGGGAAGCTCCGCGACGCCCACCAGGCCGGCGGCGGCCCCGGTGGCCAAGCTGACCGAGGCTGGCCCAGTCACAGCGGACAGGCCAGTGGGGCGCGCCGTCACACCAGCCGGGATCGCGAAGACAACCGTTTGGCCGCCGATGCCGTTCCCGTTCGCGTCTTTGACCTCGGCGTTCACGGTTTGCGTGGCCGCGCCGTCGGCTTTGGCCGGCGCCTGCGGGCTGACGAGCCGCGACGCGCCGGCAGTGACCGCGGGCGGCCCGGGCGCGAACACGACCGAGACGGCCTTGACCGGCGTCGAGTCGTCGGTGGCGAGCGAGTCGCCCCCGATCCTCGCCGTCACATCCCAAGAGCCGGCGGCCAGCGTCGTCAGGGCCACTGTGGCCAAGCCCCGGCCCGCGGCGCCGGTGACCACGGGGAAACTCCGTTCCGAGGCGCCCGGCACACCACGCGGCGTGAAATAGACGACAGCGCCGGCGCCGTTCAGCGGCGCTTTGTTCGCGTCCAGCAGCCCCACTGTCACCAGGTATCCGTCTTGGCCGTCCGCGATCGCCGGATCGGCGCTGTTGCCGGCCTTCGCTTTCACATTGAACCAGGATGTCCCCGGATCGGCGGGAACGCTTTGGAAATGGACCGCCTGGGGGCCGGACTCAGCCGAGTCGGCGACGCCGCGCACATTGAAGTCGCCCGGCCAGATCGAATAGATCTCACCCGTGACCCAGCCGTCCTCGCCCGAACTCGCGGTCATGGTCTTGGCGCCGCTGGTCGCGTCGCCGAACGCCGGCCCCTCGCTCCCGCTGTAGTCGAGTCGGATCCCGAGGTCGACGCCTGCGATCGGGTTGCCGTATTGATCCTGCGCCCGCATCCGGGCCGCCGCGTGGGCGATCCCATCCGACGCCTTCGCCCCCGAGTCGACCGTGAAGGAACTCAAGGTCGCCAGGCGGTCGAGCGGCCCGTGGACGAACCGGGCAGGCGCCGGCGAGCCGCCGACGGCCGCTGCCGCGCCCTCGATGCGGGCCGAAATAAACCAGGTTGTGGCCACATTCGAGCCAAAATCGAAGCTGGCGCGCCCGGATGCGTCCACCGCGACCGCCGCCGCGGCGCCGGTCACCTGAGCCCCGTTCAGATCGGTGTGTTCCCAACTGAACACCACCTTGGCGGATCCCGCGGGCGCCGCGTTGCCTTGGGCGTCCCTGACCTGGACCTGGGCCGTGTGTTTGGCTGTCCCGCCAACCTCCTTGGTGGCGCCGCCCGCGGCCGTCGGCACGGTCAACTCGGAGGCGGCCGGCGCCGGCGGCCCGGGCGTGAAGGCGGCCTCCGCCTTGCCGTCGCCGCGCACAGTGGTGTCCTCAGCGGCGTTCTTGACCGCCGACACCGCTGCGCCGTCGACGCTCGCCGAGATCTGGTGCACGGCGGCCACCTTCGCCGTCAACGCGAGCTGCGCCGAACCGCCGGCCACCGGAACTGAGACTGTGGCCGGTCCAGCGGTGTGACCAGCCGCGGTGGTCGCGGCTGTCCCCGCGGGGATCGCGAACACGACCGCGCCACTGGTCGCGGGGTTCTTTTGGGCGTCGAAGACGCGGACCTTGACCGGCAGGCTGGTCTTGGCGTCAGCCGGCGCGGTCCCCGCCGGTTCCACCAGCCAAGATGTGGCCGCGGCCGGCGGCCCCGCCACCATGCGGGCGAACCGGTTCCCGCCTTGCGCCAGGGCCAGGGGCGCCCCGGCGGCCTCGACCGTGATCTCTTGGTCGCCGGCCTTCAGCCCGCTGAAACTAGCGGTGTAGCGGCCCTGAGTGGTCGCGGACTCGGTGAAAGCGGAGACGGTCAAGCCGCCGCCGGCCGGGCCCGACGCCGCCAACTGCCCTTGAGCCCCCTTGACCGCGTGACCGCTCACGTCCACCAGGTCGACGCTGACCACGCCGGTCGCGCGGCCGTCCGCCACCACATCCGCCTGCGACACGTCGAACGCCGAGGCCTTCGCGTCGATGGTCGTGTCCAACCAGGTCAACCGTTTAGGCGAGCCGGCCACCGCGTGCCACGCGCCCCCGACGCGGACTTCGGCGGTGATGACGCACTGGGCGGCTGTGGCGGAGTCGACGGAATCGGACACCTTGCCTTGGTTGGTCGACGTGGCGGCGTACGATCCCGTGCCTGTCGCGTCGAACTTCGCGGGGCACGACGGGTCCAACGTCAACCGCACCTCGGCGCCGGCGACAGGGTTGCGCCGCCCCGCGTCCCAGATCCGGACGTTCGGATGGAAAGCGATCCCCGTGTCGTGCTCCACCGAGTCGCCACCGTCCGGCGCGTCCGCAGGGTCGTCCCAATCATCTTGGGGGCTGGTCTCATCCGGGTTGACGACGGGATCTCCCAGCACGAACACCGACCAGGCCGGGGCGGCGGGCGGGGTGACGAAGCGGACGGTCACGTGGTCGGCGCCGCTACCGGCCTCTTTGACGGCGAAGGTGGCGCCGGCGGGGCTGGTGTAGGCGACATCGATCCGTTTGGCGCCCGCGAGAGAGGAGTAGACCTCCAAGCTGTACACCCCGGCGGCGCACGGACCGGCCTGGGGCTGGGCGGCGCAACCGAACTCGCCTGCGTCGCCAGCCGGCGCGGCGAACCGCACGCCGGGGTCCGGGCTGGAAGCCGCCAGTCGGCCCACCGCGCCCTCATAAGGCAACCCGGACGGATCTTGCAGCGTCACGGTGACGGTTTGGCGTCCCCAAGCGGTCGCGGCCACGCCGGGCGCGTCGTAGTTCGCCGGCTGGTCAGCGGTCGTGGTCGCGACCATCGAGGATGTGGCGCTGGTCGGGTCGTGGTCGACGAACTCGAAGGCAGCCTGCTCCGTCAGGTAGGCGTCGCTGCCGTCGCCCTGGGTGAATCGGACCCGCTGGCCGGAGTAGGCGCCGACTTTGGCGGACCAGATTTGGACGCTGTAGCGGCCCGGCGTCGCGTCTTCGACGATCTTCACGCGGTCAGCGGGCGGGTCGGTCTCCGCCCAGGCGAGCTTGCCCGCGGCCACCGCCCCGGTGATCGCGTTGCCGTTCGGATCGCGCAACTCGATCACACCGGTGTGGAAATACGCCGGCGCCGGGTCGTTGACGGCCGAAGCGAATTTCGCGCCGGCGGCGGTCATGGTGAACGACGATTTGGCGGTGTCGATCGACCGCATCGGCAAGAAGGTGGCGGTGACGTATTTTTGTGTCGGATCGCCCTTCTTGCCCAGGGCGGCGCCGATCCCGCTGACCCATAACCCGATGTTGTGGGCGCCCGCCTTGGTCGCGCGCACGGCCATGGTGTATTGGCCGTCGCCCTTGGCTTGGTCTGCGGTGATTTGGCCGAACACGACTCCCACATCGGCTGGGCAGGCGGTGCCGGGGGCGCCGCTGGGCCCGCTCGCGCAGGTCTTGGTGAAATCGGTGTCGCTCAGGCCGGTCACGCCGTTGCCATTGGCGTCCTGCACTTGGATCGACAACTCATAAGAATCGCCTTGGCCGGAGCCGGCCTGGCCGAAGTCGGCGAGTTTGTCGGCGGTGTCGGTCAGTTCGATCAGCCCCTGGGCGGCCGTGCCCTCCTTGAACCAGATCTGGACCGGCGCCGTGTTCGTCGGTTGGCCGCTGGCGGCGCCTTTCAGGTAGACGCCGCCGATGGATGCCGCCAGGTTGTAGACGCCGCGGGCGCGGGCTTTGACGCGCACCCGTCGCAGGCAATGGCCGTCTTCGCCGGTGACACAGGTCAGTGCCGGACCCGCGTCTTTCCAGGTGACGCCATCGTCCTCCAAGTATTGGAGCGTGGCGGCGGCGCCTGACAGTTCCAGTCTCACCGTCCCGCCAGCCGCGGGACGGCTTTGGCTGGCGCCCGCGGCGTCCTGGATCTGCCCGTTGACGTCCACTTTCACCTCGGATGTGGCGTCCGGGACGACCAGGCGGTCGCCGGGCGCGGAGTTGTCGCTCGGATCGGCTGTCACGGTGGAAGCGGCCGGGTCGGCGGTCGGCGTGAACGTCAATTGGCAGGTGATGTCCGGGGGCAGTTGGCCTGACGCGGGCGCCGGTATGGTCAACCGGCCGGCCGCCGTGTCGACCGTGGCGCCCAAGTCGGCGCCGTCCGCCGTGTTCCGGCACCATGTGTCGACGGGTTTGCCCGCCCGGGTCGCGTCCCCCAAGGACCAGCCGTTCAGTTGGCTGGCGCCGGCCTGTCCCACGCCTCGGGCGGTGATCGTCGTGGCGGCCGTCCGCGAAATGATGGCGTGACCCCGGCCGGATGTGGTGAACGCGCCGCTCTTGGCGGTCAGGATGCTGTCGGTGTCGGATGATGGCGCCGCCGCCGCGACGTTGGTCAGGGCCAGCTCCACGTTCGCGGCGACGCCGCCGAGGTTGCGGGCCTCAAGCCGCAGCACGCCGCCGGCGACGCCCATCCGATAGTCCTCGATCTCGCCTTTCGGCATCCAAGCCTCGGACACCGCGGGGGTCGGGCCGCGCGATGTCGCGGTGAACCGGCTCGAGGCGTCGACCCGGACCCGGGCGAACACCGGCGCTATCCCGCCGCTCGGCAAAGTGGTGGCTGGCGTGTGGTCGCAGTAGACGTGACCATTCGCGTCGGGGGAGTCGGCGCAGCCGGCGCCGCCGAGCAGCGCCTGGTCCATCGTGGCGCTGGTCGCCCCGGCCGCGGTCAAGCCCGTGATCCAGGCCTTGACGTGGGATGCCGCCACGGCCGCCGCCAACCCGGAGGCTTTGGCTCTGACTCGATACGTCTGGCCCGCCACCATGATCTGGTCCTGGGCCGGCTGCCAGGGCAGATCCGCGTCGGCTGTGCCGGGGATCTTTGGGGCCAGTTCCAAGGAGTCGTCGGTCGGGTGGGCGTCCGCCGCGGTGCTGGGCCGGCCGTCGGAGTAGACGCCGGCGCGTGCGCCCAGGTAGAGATAGTTGTCGGAGCCGATCCCCGGGTTGGCGTATGGCCCGTATTGGGCGTTGCTGGTCTTGTAGACGGATGGCGCGTCGCCCCAGGAGCCTGCGGTGGTGATCCCGAAATCGGCCGTCACCGCCGCCAGGTCGTTGGTCACCACGATGTGTGAGACGATCGCCGCGCCGCCGGTCGCCCCCACCGGGTCGGTCGTGGTCGGCGGGTCGATCCCGTCCGCTCGGGCCCCATGGCACGCCCCGGAGCTGTCCTTCGGCCGGTAATTCCCGGTCTGGTTGAAGCAATAGGCCAGCACAATGTTGGGCGCTCCGCCGCGGAAGCCGAACTGCCCGGCCGAGGCGTAGGTCTGGACGGCGTTGGCGCCGGCCAGCCGGGGTTGCCTCAGCCGCAGCAGGAATTCGGCGGGGGCCAATGGCAGCAAGACGGAATAAGCGCCCCAGTAATCGGTCTCCACTTCCCCGACCGCCGTCCACCCCGCTTGGCCCGCGGCCCTCTGCCAAACCTCGATCACCACGCCCGCCGCGCCGCCTTCCCCAGTGTCTCTGACGGAGTTGCCGTTGGCGTCGTTGAACACGGCGCCTTCGACCACCGGCGCCATGTGCGCGGACGCGAGGTCCCGGGCGGGGTTGGGCCCGCCCGAGCCGAGCGCTTCGACCGTCCCGACCAGCGGGTCATAACGCCACATCAGCCCGCCGCCCGCGTCTTGCACGTAGAGTTTCCCGTTCATGAATGTCAAACCGTAAACGGCGCTGTTGTTCGAGGTCTCGGTGAAGAATTTCACCACGTCATAGGTGAATTCGCCGCTCGGGTTGATTTGTCCTGACGCGTCTCGTGGCACGTTGATCCGCAGCAGGACGTGACGGTTGGCGGCGTTGTGCCCGAACAGGTAGGCGTCGCCGTTCGCGTCGATCGCGACATCCGAGGCGAGCCCCCAAGTGGCGCCCGCGGAGAACGGCGGCGTCCCGCTGAACTGCGCGCTCCAGGATTCGTAAATGGTTCGGGTGCGCGGCGTCAGGGATCCGCCGTTGGTGGCCACGCAGACCACGCTCCTGCTGCTGGAGGTCTTGACGATCTGGTAGATCGACAGCCTCACCCCGGTCGCCGGCGCGGCGTTCGAGGCGAAGCTCTGGTTCGCCCCTGCCATCAGGGCGTAGACGTAGCCGTCCTTCTGGTTGATCTCGCCGCCCAAAGCCGACCCGCCGACACATGACCGTCCGGCCGCCGACCCGAGGAACGGCCCCAACGCGATCGCGTTCAGCTGCCGCTTCGAGTTGTCGCGTTCCATCAGCGTGACCGGTGAGCCCGTCGTCGAATACCAGCCGAGCCCGTGGAGGGTGTAGTCGCCGTTCGCGGCGTAGACGGGCCCTACCGCGAAGGTCTCCCATTGGTTCGAGGTGGACGTCCCGTTCGCGCCCTTGCTCTTGTCGAAGATGCGGTCCGCGGTCGGCAGAGTCGTCACCGCCCAGGGCCGGTTCCAGGCGTATGCCGAGTTCAGCTGGCCGCCGCCCAACGCGTAGAGCTGGTCCCGCGTGAAGGCCCCGTTCCAGCCGTTCAAGTATTCGGTGGCCGCCGCCCGGAGCGGGAGTCCCACCACGCCGAGCGCCGCCAGGACGCCGACCACCGTCACCAATGCCGCCACCCGGGCCGACGCCCGTGCTCGGTCGGCTGACCGGTCCGCACGGCGGTCGGCCGGGATTGTCGCGCTCATCATGAGTCCCCCGAGTACCCGCCATCCGGGCCATCCCGGACAGTCCTTGCTGTGGCCGTCGCCAGGATAAGAGCCCGTTCGCGTCGCGTGGCGCGCGCCCGTTCAGCGTCCAGTTGTTGAGATCGGTCCGGGTGCACGATGCCGTGCCCCGCCGCCCCAGCTCGACCACCGGCCGCGCTTCGGGTGGCAGCGTGGCGCATCGGTCGGCATCGGGCGCTGGGAAGCTGTCAGCGGCGAGCGAGAACGTGCCGGATCGGGTCGACGTGGGCGATCGCGGCGCCGGCGTGTCTGCCGCGCCAACCCGTCCGCCCGCTCGCGACGGGCATGCGGCACGTCAGCGGGGGACAACCCAAGGCCGGGCGGTGACCGGGTCGCTCACGACCACGCAATCCAGGCCGAAGACGTCCTTGATCAGTTCGGCGGTGACGATCTCGGCGGGGTGGCCGGAGGCGACGATCTTCCCCTCGCGCATCGCCACCAGGTGGTCGGCGTGGCGCGCGGCCTGGTTGAGGTCGTGGAGGACCGCGAGGATGGTCGCGCCGGCGGCGTTCAGCTGTTCCAAGAGCCTGAGCAGCTCCACCTGATGGGCGATGTCCAAGAAGGTGGTCGGCTCGTCCAGGAGCAGGATGTCGGTTTCTTGGGCGAGGACCATCGCCAGCCAGACGCGTTGGCGCTGCCCCCCGGAAAGCTCGAGAACTTGGTGTTCTGCCAGGTCGGCGACGCCCGCGCGCTCCATCGCGCGAGTCACGGCGGCGCGGTCCGCGGCCGAGTCCCGCCTCAGCAAGCCCCGGTGCGGGAACCGTCCACGGGACACCAGGTCCGCCACGCTGAGTCCAGGCGGCGCCTGCGCGCTCTGCGGCAGCAAACCGACGCGCCGGGCCACGGCTTTGGTCGGGATGCGGGAGATCTCCTTGCCGTCCAACAGCACGCTGCCGCCTTGCGGCGCGAGGAGCCGGGCCAAACCGCGCAGCAGGGTCGACTTGCCGCAGGCGTTGGGGCCGACGATCACCGTGAACGCGCCGTCCTGCAACTCGAGCGAGACGCTATCGACCACTCGGGTGTGCCGGTAGCCTAACGCCAAGTCGACCGACCGCAGCCGTGCGGCGCTCACGCCGCTCGCCTCGCTTCTCGCCATAGCAATCCCATCAGGTAGATCCCTCCCAAACAGACTGTGACCACGCCCAGCGGCAGCGGCTGCGGCGCGACGAACTGGGCCAACAGGTCGGATGTGAGCAGCAGCACGGCCCCGGTCGCGGCCGACGCGCCGAGCGGCAGGCCAGGGCCTTTCGCGACGCGGGCCGCCACCTGGGGGGACGCCAGCGCGATGAACGCGATCGGGCCGGCGCAGGCCGTGACGGCGGCGACCAGACCAACCCCGAGCAGCACGGCGGCCAGCCGGGCGCGGGCGGGCCGGACCCCGTGCGCGGCGGCGGCGTCATCGCCCAACTCGAGTTGGCGCAGCCAGGGCAGCAACACTGGGGCCAGGCCGCCGATCAACGCGAGCAACGGCAGCCCCCAGGCCAGTTTCTGCCAGCTGATCAGGCTGAGCGAGCCCCCGGCCCAGATCGACGCGGCCACGGCGACCTCCTGGTTCAGCTTGGTCAGAATCCAAAGGTTGACCGCGTGCAGCATCGCGGTGACGGCTAGTCCCACCACGATCAGGCGGAACGCCTGCGCCCCGTAGCGGTGGGTCAATCCATAGACGACCGCCGCGGTGGCCAGTCCCCCGGTGAGGGCGCCGCCGGCGAGCGCCGCGCCGCCGCCGCCCAGCAGGATGGTGGCCAGCAGCACACCAGTGTAGGAACCGGTGGCGAACCCGACTATGTCCGGCGAGCCGAGCGGGTTGGCGGTGATGGTTTGGAAGACCATGCCGGCGATCCCCAGCGCGGCGCCGAACGCGAGGGCCGCGGTTATCCGGGGCGCGCGCCACGTGAAGACCACGGTGCGGGCGAAATCGCCGCTTTCGGAGGCCTCGAACAGCTGCGGCCAGCTGATCGGGTAGTCGCCCCAGCTGAGCGCCAGCACCCCGAGCACGAGACCGGCTGCGGCCAGTCCCGCCGCGATCCACGCCCGGCGGCTCATAGCGTCACCAGTTTGGGGCGCAAAGCGAGATAGATCAGCAGCGGCGCGCCGACGAACGCCGTGACGATGGCGGCTCGGATCTCGGAAGGGGAGACCACCAGCCGCCCGATCACGTCCGCGGCCAGCAGCAGCGCCGGCCCGCCGAGCGCGGACAACGCGAGCACCCATGGTTGCGCCGCGCCGACCAGGCGCCGGGCTAGATGCGGCACCATCAACCCGACGAAGCTGATCGGGCCCACCAGCGCGGTGGCGGCGCCCGCCAGGAGGCTGAGGGCGGCGAGCGCCAACGCCCTGGTGACGGCCAGGTTCACGCCCAGTCCTTGGGCGGTCTCCTCGCCTAGGGCGAGCGCGTCGAGCCGTGGTCCGAGGGCTAGCGCCAGCGCGGCGCCGACCGCCGCGAATGGCGCCAGCGGGACGATCACGTCCCAGGACTTGTCCGCCAGGGAACCGATCTCCCACGCCATCATGGCGTTGAATGCCTGCCTGTCGGTCAACCTGATGGCGCCGGTCAGCCCGGCGAGGACGGCGCCTAGCGCCATTCCGGTCAGGATCAGCCGGAGCGGGTCGCGCAGCCCGAGGGCGCAGACCGCCAAGCTGATCGCCAGTGCTCCGGCCAGGGCGAAGAACGCGTATAGCGCGGGCCGGTCCACGCCGAGCAGGCCGACCGCGAGGGCGACCGCGCACGCGGCGCCGGCGTTGACTCCGAGGATGCCCGGATCGGCCAGGGGGTTGCGGGTGAGCGCTTGGACCACCGCGCCCGCGAGGCCCAGGGCGGCGCCGGCCACCAGTCCGGCCACTGTGCGGGGCACTCTCAGGCCCAACACCAGGCCGACCACTTGAGGGTCGGCCGAGCGGCCGGTCAGGGCGGCGGCGACGTCGGCGGGCGCGATCGCCTTCGATCCGAGCGCCAGGGAGGCGACCACCGCCAGGGCGAGGCACACCACGACGAGGACCAAAGCCCGCCAGCGCCTGCGGCGCGCGGGGCGCGTGCGGTCGAGGTCTGCGGGGTTCGCGGGGTTCGCGGGGCGGTGGAGGCGCGCGGGGCGCGCGAGGTTCGCCCGCCGCGGCGGCCGCGGGCACGCCGCGGCGCGGCGCGCGTCAGGGGGATGGGTCAAGTGTGAGGCTCCAGGGTCGGGTGTCGGCTAACCGCTAATTTAGGATAGCCTTGCCTTGCTAAATTCGCTCGAAATCCCCCGGAAGGAAGCCATGAAACCCAGTCTCACCCTCGTCGGCGCGGCTGCCAGCCTGCTCGCCTTGCTCACCGCTTGCGCCAGCGGCGCCCCCGGAACCAGCGGCGAAACCTCCGCGACCCAGGCCACCACCACCGCCGCCGCTTCTTCCCCGGCCGAGAGCGCCTTCCCGGCGAGTGTGGAGACAAAGTTCGGCACGGTGACCATCCCGGCCGAGCCCACCCGGATCGTGGCCTTGGGCTGGGGCGACGCCGAGACCGCGCTCGCCCTGGGCGCGCAGCCGATCGCCGCCAGCGACTGGCTGGGTTTCGGCGGAGACGGGGTCGGCCCCTGGTCGGCGGGCCTCTACCAGCAGTCGCCTGAGATCCTCGGCACGTTGGAGCTGTCCTACGAAGCGATCGCCGCCCTGAGCCCAGACCTGATCCTCGACACCCGTTCGTCGGGCGATCAAGAGCGCTACGACCGCCTGTCACAGATCGCCCCGACGGTCGGCGTGCCCGTGGGCGGCGACGCCTACATGACCACCGCCGAGCAACAGGTCGAACTCGTGGCCGCGGCGCTCGGCCAACCCGCCGCCGGCGAGGCCCTGATCGCGCAGCTGACCGACGCTTTCGCCGCCGCCGCCGCCGCTCATCCTGAGTGGGCTGGTCTGACGGCGACCGCCGCGACCCGCACCTCGGAAGGCTGGGGCGCCTACGTCGAGGGTTCCGACAGGGTCGATTTCCTTGAGCGTCTCGGCTTCACACAGAACCCACAGATCGCGGCGCTGCCGCCGAACGAGGGGGCGATCGGTTTCTCGGTGTCGCTGTCCAGCGAACAACTCGATCTGTTCGACGCGGACCTGATCGTGGCCTTCCCGATCTGGATCGAGTCCTCCGAGATCACCGACGACCCGGTCTGGCTGCAGATCCCAGCAGTCCAGGCGGGCCACGCCGTGATCATCGACGGCGAGTTGTCCTCCGCCTATTCAGCGGCCACCGTGCCCGGCAACCTGTACGCGCTGGAACACCTGGTCCCGCTGATCGAGGCGGCCCTGGCCAGCTAGCGCGCCCAACGCCGAATCGAGGTCCGCGACCAGGTCGCGCACATCCTCCAGGCCGACCGACAGCCGGAGCAGGGTCTCGTCTATCCCGAGCGCCCGCCTCGCGTCCTCGGGGACATCGGCGTGGGTCTGAGTCACCGGGTAGGTGATCAGCGACTCGACCCCGCCCAGGGACTCCGCGAACTGGATCAAACGGACGGAGGCGAGCACAGCGTGGGCGGTGGCCTGGTCGGCGACCCGGAAAGAGATCATCGCGCCGTGTCCGCTGGCCTGCCGCTCCGCGGTGGCGTGGCCGGGGTGGTCCTCAAGACCCGTGTAGAAGACCTCGCGCACCGCCGGGTGGGCCCGCAGCCAGCGCGCCAGCACCGCGGCCGACGCGGCCTGCCGTTCCATCCGGACCGCGAGAGTCTTCAGCCCGCGTTCCACCAGCCAGGCGTCGAAGGGCGCCAACGCCCCGCCGAGCGTGCAGCGCAACGCGCCGACGCGTTCCCCGAGGACCGCGTCCGCGACCACGACGACGCCCGCGATCGTGTCGTTGTGGCCCGCCAGGTATTTCGTGGCCGAGTGGACCACGATGTCCGCGCCCAGTTCCAGCGGACGCTGGAAACACGGCGTCAGGAAAGTGTTGTCCACTATCAGCAGCGCCCCAGCCGCGTGTGCCGCCTCCGCCGCCGCGACGATGTCGGCCACCCGCATCATCGGGTTCGTCGGCGTCTCCACGAACACCGCGACCGTCCGGGCGGTGATGGCGGCCGTGATCTCCTCGGCCGTCGAAGCCCGACTGAACGCCAAGCCGTTCTTCGCGGAGACGTCCGCGAACAGCCTGTGGGTGCCGCCGTAGATGTCAGCGCTGACAACCAGATGGTCACCCGGCGCGAACAGCTCCAGCACCGTCGCGATGGCGGCCATGCCCGAAGCGAAAGCGTAAGCGGCCGCGCCTTGCTCGACGCACGCCATCGTGCGCTCGAGAGAAGAACGCGTCGGGTTGACGGAACGGGTGTAGTCGAAACCGGTCGAGCGCCCGACCCCCGGGTGCGCGAACGTGGCTGTCTGGTAGATGGGCGTGGCGATCGCGCCGGTCTGGTCGGGTGAGGGGCCCGGCCCGTGGATACATCGGGTGGAAAAGTGCATGTCAAAGGGCCTTTACGCTAGGTTCTACGGGGTTCGGCGACACGCGGCTGGCCCCCGCGGCGGAGGCTCAGCGCGGCGCGTGGGACGGCATTCGGCCGCGCATTCGAGCGCTGGCGGGCACGTTCCGGAAGGCGGTCACACGCAAAACCCTACCGCCGGGCCCAGGTCGGCCGCCCGCGCCGTCTTTACATTTGTCCAAATCTGCGCCCGATGCCGTCCGCGCCCCGCCTCCGCACACGCCCGCGAGCGCCCGACGCCGTCCGCGCCCCGCCCAGCCGCCGGCTTGGGCACAGCCGTCGGCAACCGTCTAAGGTGGCCTGATGGCCAACGCGAACAGCCAGGTGGTCCCGCTCAGGCGCAGATCGGGGCCGGTCAGGGCGACCGTCACCCAGGCGGAGCTGGTCACACCCGCCTTGCGGCGCGTCACTTTGGTGTGCGACCAGTTCGCCGCCGCGCGGGACGTGCCCCCGGCGGCGTGGGTGCGGGGCTATTTCCCGCTCGCCGCCGCGCCGGCGTCCCAGGGGCCGTCGCACCGGCCCGGCAACGAGGAGCTCGCCGGGATGGCGGCGCGCGCCTATACCATCGTGGGCTTGCGGGCGGGAACGTTCGCCCTGGACTTCGTGCTTCACGGGCGCGGACCCGCGGCCTGCTGGGCGGCGGACGCCCGCCCGGGCGACACCCTGGACCTGGTCGGCCCGTTGGGCCGGGGCCAAGTCGAGCCGAGGCGGCGGCGCCACCTGTTCGCGGGCGACACCACCGCGCTCCCCGCGATCCGCGAGTGGCTGACGGCGATCGACCGAACCGAGCCGGACCCCGCCGGCCCACCCGAGATCGCCGTCCACCTTTGGGCGCCGGCCGCATCCGAACGCCAAGAACTCCTCACGCCCGCCAACACCGCGGTCACTTGGCATCTCCCCGACGGCCCCAGCTTCGCCGACCTGGCCGAGGCCGGCGCCCTGGCCCCGCCCGGCTGGCATCCCAGCGACCCGGCGACCAAGTTCTTCATCGCCGGCGAGGCGGGCGCCGTGACCCGGGCCCGGCGAGCCATCGTGGCCGCCGGCCGGCCCGCGCCGGGCAACCTCCACGCCGTGGGCTACTGGCGCGCGGGAGCGCCCGGCGACCCCGCGGCCTTGGCCCGCGTCGACGCCGAGACCAGCGCCGACACCACCCACAGCCCCGCCCCGACAGTGAACGCCGCCACGTAGGAGAACCGCGCGGCCAAGAACCCGGCGACGAGCGGCCCAATCACTGAGCCCGTGTCCCCGGCCATCGAATAGACCGCGATTGCGTTGGTCGCACCGGGGCCGGCCGCGTCGCCGACGGCCGCGGCTGGCGCGGTGCCGATCAAAGCCGCCCCCAGCGCGTAGACCGCCAGCAGGGCTGCGAGCAGCGCCAATGACCGCGAGTACGGCAGCGCCGCCATCGCGACCGCCGCGATGAGGGCGCCGATCACCATCGGCCGTCGGCGTCCGAACATGTCCACCACCCATCCCGCCGGCCAGATCGCCGCCATCTGCACAGCCGCCGCCACCGACATCGCGATGCCCGCGCCCAGCGCCGCCTGGGAGGCGTCGGCCACCAGATATGCGGCCACGAACAGCGGCACCAGCGAGCCGCGCGCCCCGTTGGTGTTCCAGCCCTGCGCCAGGTTCGCCAGCAGGGCCGCCTGGTAACGCCGGTCGCGCAGCACCTCGCGCAGCGGTTTCGCCTGATCGTCGGATCGGCCAGGATCTGCGCCGCCGCCCGATGCCGACCGGCCACGCCCCGCTTCCAGTCCCGCCACGTTCTCCAAGCCGAGCGCTATCCCAGCCGCGACCACCAGCGTGAACGCGTAGAAGAAGAATGGCGCGCGCAGCGAGATCGCGGCCAGCAATCCGCCGATGGCGGGTCCGCTGACCGCGCCGACCAAAAATCCTCCCTGGTAGAGGGCCGAGGCGCGGCCGCGATGGCCCTCGTCCACCGAGGCGAGGAGGACGGTCATCGCCGCCACCGAGAACATGGCGGACCCGATCCCGCCGAGCGCCCGCAACGCGATGAGCTCCGGGTACGATCCCGCCAAACCGACCCCGACGGATGATGCCGCGACCACGAGGACCCCGGCCACCAAGACTCCCCGATGCCCGAACCGCTGGGCCAGGACCCCCACCGCGGGCGCGAACACCAGACGCATCAACGCGAACGCGGCGATCACCGCGGCCGCGGCGAACTCGTCCACCCCGAACGAGGCCGCGAAGACGGGGAGCACCGGGTTGACCACGCCGTAGCCGACGGCCACGCCCAACGCGATCCCCGAGAGGATCCAAACGTTGCGCGGCACAGTGCCAGGCTAGCGCGGCCGCCCGCCACGGCGGCCCCATACGCCCGGGCCGCGCCGTGCCCAGCCGACGCGACCACATCAGCCGCACCCGGCGGCGGCGCCCAACTCCGGCCCGGCGCGCGGGCCGCGCCACGCGGCCCGCGGTCAGAGCAGGTTGCGGCGCGCCGCCCAGCGGGTCAGCGCGGACCGGTTCGACAGCTGCAACTTCCGCAGCACAGCGCTGACGTGCGTCTCCACCGTCTTGATCGAGATGAACAGCTCCGCCGCCGTCTCCCGGTACGTGTAGCCGCGGGCTATCAGCCGCATCACCTCTTGCTCGCGTGCGGTCAAACTGTCCAGCTCGTCGGCCGCGACCGCCACATCGCCTGTCGCGGCGCCGAACGCGTCCAGCACAAACCCGGCGAGCCTCGGCGAGAACACGGCGTCGCCGTCTGCGACGCGGCGGACGGCATCGACCAGCTCACCGGCGCCGATCGCTTTCGTGACGTAGCCGCGGGCGCCCGCGCGGATGACGGCCACCACGTCGGCCGCCGCGTCTGAAACCGACAGCGCGAGGAACCTCACTTCGGGGTGGTCCCGCAGGACGGCGCGGGCGACCTCGGCGCCGCCGCCACCGGCGCCTCCGGGCAGGTGCACGTCGAGGAGGACCACGTCGGGCCGGGTCTGGGCGATCACCGCCTGAGCCTCCTCGACGGACGCCGCCTCCCCCACTATGTCGAGCGCGGCGCCCACCTCCGCTTTGGTTCCGGCGCGGAACAGGGCGTGGTCGTCGACCAGCACCACACGCAATCGGCTCATGTGACGTCCTTCCACTGTGGCCGTCCGGCGGCGGAACCACCGTCCAGCGGGACCGCGCCACCCGGCGGGGCGAGGCTTGGGACCACGGCCCTGGGCGGCCCGCCATCCTTGGCCGCCGCGGCTTGCGAGTCAGGCTCCGCACGCGCCACCGGCGTCCCGCCGCCCGCAGGCGCGCCGTCCTCGGCCACCGCGACCGGCTGCCGTGCTGCCGGGCCGGCCGCTGGCGCGAGGCGTTGGCGCAGACAGATCTCGGTGCCGCGGCCGGGCGTGGACCGGATCTCGGCGTGGCCGCCCTGACGCCTGACCCGCCCCAGGATGGATTCGCGCACGCCCAAGCGGTCCGGCGGCACCGCGCCCAGATCGAAGCCTCGCCCCTTGTCCCGCACAAAGACTTGCGCCGCCGCGGGTGAGAGCTCCGCGTAGAGGGACACGGGCGGCGCGCCGTGTCGCGCCGCGTTGAGGAGCGCCTCTCTGGTCGCGCCGACCAACGCGTCCAGCGCGGTGCTCGGCCGCTGGTCGCCCACTAACACCACGCCCACCTCGACGCCGGTGATGTCCTCGACCTCTCCCGCGACAGCCCGCAGGGCGGCGGCCACTGAGACTCCCGGCTCGGACCGGTCCCGATAGAGCCACTCCCGCAGCTCGCGCTCTTGGGCGCGAGCCAGACGCCGCACCGTCCCCGGGTCATCCGCTCTAGAGCGGATGACGGCCAGGGTCTGCAGCACCGAATCGTGGAGGTGGGCGGTGATGTCGGCGCGTTCCGCTTCGCGGGCGGTGGCCGCCCTTTGATCGGCCAGCGCGTTGATCAATCTGAGCGCCCAGGGCGCCAGCACCAGAGCCACCGCCGCCAGCGCCACCAGGCCCGCCATCAGCGCCGCGACCACTGATTCTGGCTCGCCGCCGCGGGAGACGAGCAGCGTCGCCGCCACCACCACAAGGGTCAGGGCGGCGGCCAGCCGCAGCCATGACACCGGTCCGCGGCGCGTTCCCGGATCGGCTTTGTCCAACTGGCTCCACGCGAGCCAGACCGCCCCGCCCAGGATCAAAGCGGGCAGGATCCCGCGCAGCAGCGTTGGTGAGCCGGCCAGGGCGACAGCCAACAGCGCGGCCACCCCGAGCAACGCCAGCCCAGCCACGAGGCGGGTCGCCGGGCGCGAGCGCACGGGATCCCTCAGGCGCGGCGCGAGCCGCGCCAACGCCGGTGGCGGCGCGGCCGCGTCCGCCGAAGGCACCGTCAACCACAGCCACAGATACAACACCAGCCCCACCAGGAACACACCGAATCCCGCGAACACCCAGCGCACGCGCGACCGTTTGACGCCCCAGCTGTCGGCCAGCCCAGCCGCCACGCCGCCCAGCACCCGCCCGGTGGTGGGGCGCCGCAACGGCGGCTTCACGGTGGCCGAGGACATCTCTCAATTCCACCACGCTGGCGGACCCGAGCCCACCCGGCGCTCGCATATCAGGGGCATCTCAGGGAATCCCCGGAGGCGCTGCCATCTCCCACTGGGCGAAGACCAGGGATTCGCCCGATAGATCGGGCCGCCGCGCCAGAGCAGACTTGAAGCATGGCCGTTCCCACACCGATTCCCCCTGCTCTGCCCGCCGGCGCCCGCTTTTTCGCGTGGGTCCGTCACTTAGGAGTGACCCGCCCCCCGGATCGTTGGTTCGGAGGCGTGGCCGCGGCCTTCGCCCGCCGCATCGGCTGGGATCCCATGCTGGTGCGCGGCCTGTTCGTCGTGGGCGCCGTCTTCTCGGGGCTGGGTCTCGTGCTGTACGGCCTGGGTTGGCTGGTCCTGCCCGATCAGGCGGACGGCCGGATCCACCTCGAAGAGCTGATCCGCGGCCGAGTCACAGCGGGCTTTTGGGGCGGCGCAGTCTTCGGCTTCCTCGGGATGACGGTGGCGTTGGGCTACCTCAGCGGCTTCCGCGCCTTCGGGTTCTTGCTGTTGGTGGGCGCGCTCGCCGTCGGGATCGTCCTCATCGCCTACGCCGCGTCCCGCACCGCACCGCCCGCCGGCCCCTCGCCCTACCCGCCCACCGGCCCCTCGCCCTACCCGCCCGCCGACCCCTCGGCGTCCGCCCCGCACCCGGCCGCACCCCAAACGTCCGTCGCCGACGCCACCCACCAGGAGATCATCTTGCTCTCGCCGCACGATCCCGACCCCCCAACATCCGCGCCGCTGGGCTCACCCGCCGCACCTCCTACCACCGCCGCACCGGAGTCGCTCACTGACGCCCCAACCGCTGCGCCGCTAACCTCGCCCGCCGAGACCCCGGCCGCCCAGCCGCTCGCCGCACCCGCCGACGCGCACGCCGCCCAGCCGCTGGCCCCGCCCGCCGTCGTTCCTCCCAGCATCCCGCCCGGCGGCGCCTCGGTGGCCTCGCCTGCGGCGGGTTGGCCCGCGGCGCCAGTTCACGCCGTCCGCCGCGCGTCCGGTGGCCCCATCGCGCTAGCCCTCTCGGGCATCTTGATGCTGGCTTTGGCGGGGCAGCTCGCCCTGCTGCGGTTCACCGAGTGGGGCGAGTGGATTTCCTCTCCCACCGCCTTCGTGTTCGGCGCGATGCTCACGCTGACGGGCTCGGGAATGATGCTGCTCGGATTGTTGGGGCGGCGTTTCGGGGGGTTCTTAGCACTCGGCTTGACCATGAGCCTTCTCGCTGTTCCACTCAGCCTTGTCACTGTGACGCAGTCAGCCTGGCACAACGGGCCCTCACAGTATTCCGCGGTCTTGATCGGGGACGACCACGCGGCCCCGACCAACTCGGACGAAGCCGCGGCCGGCTTCCACCTCGCCGTCGGGAGTTTGTCTGTGGACTTGACGAACGACGCGATAGCCGCCGACCGCGATGTGGTCGTCGACGTCTCGCTACAAATCGGACGAGCTCAGCTATTGGTTCCGGCCGCCACCCCGGTTATAGTGAACGCGCGCTTAGAGGCAGGTGATATCTCCCTGGGCACATCGTATATGAACTCTTGGCGAGCACTCGGCGGCGATGGTGGCGGCGCGACGGGCATCGGCGTGAGGCAGTCTTTCGCATCGGGCGTCGACGTCGGCCCCGAGCGACCGTTCACGCTGACGGTGAATTTCACCGGTGGATTTGGACGGCTCGAAATCATTCCCGTGTAGCACGGCGTCGCTTCCAAGCTCGCGCCCTCAAGAACTCGAAACACCCTTGACAGGAGACATCAGATGAGTCACACAGCGGATTCCACAGCCTGCGGCGAGCCGCCCGCGAGCGCCGCCGAAGGCATGCCTTCAACCCCGCGCGACCACGATTGGGCTCATCCGGGACGGTCCAGCCATCCTGGTGGGGCTGATCGGCCAGGTCTCGCCGGAGGCGCCAGCTTCGGCCCGCCTACACAGTTCCAGACGCCCACACTGCCGCCGGTGCTCGTCAAGACCGGCGTCCGCCCTGCGGTCACCGTCTGGGGAGCGATCATCGCGCTGGCGGGAGTGTGGATCGTGTTCGCCTCGGAGGGCCTCGAGTTCTCCGGCGAGATCGCGATGATTGTCCTGCTTGCCGCCGCCGGCATGACTTTGACGCTGTCCGCCCTCATCGCGGGCGCCCGCCGGACACGCGCATCCACCCGCCGGCGACCTTGACCCGCCGCGCTGGCCGCGCTGCCCGCCGCGGCGCGACCCCCGACCGGGGCGCCGTGTGCGCCGGGACGGCCGGACGACGCCCCCGCCACGCCGCGTCCACCACCAGCCAAACCCGACACCCCCAAACTCGGTGACGCAACCCCAACCAAATCACGCGACGGCCGACAGGTGGCCCCTCAACGGCCCGAAATGGGTCCA
>JAITLE010000232.1 GCA_031278075.1 Bifidobacteriaceae bacterium
CTGGGTGTAGACGCGGTAGCCGTTCAACGGGTTGCGCCTGACCGGCGGGATCACCCCGACCTGCTCGTAGTAGCGCAACGCGGACTCGGTCAGCCCACAAGAACGAGCGGCCTGTTGGATGGTGAACACCTGGTCGGCGATCAAAGCTGGAGCCACAGCCAAACCCTACAAACCCTCAAGCGCTTGAAGGCAAACGTTCCGGCCGCCAACCCGGGCAGGAGCAGGCCTTGTCCGAGCCGACGCGCCAATCGCCACCGCCCCAGGCGGGAGCGAAATCAACCTCGCCTTCGACGCCAGCGGCCAGTTTCCCGGGATCGAGGTGTTGAACGCGACGGAGATGCTCCGCCGGGCCGGGGCGACTTGGCCAGCTTCGGCATCCGCCGCCACACCCCGGACGAGTTCCCCGACCAGATCGCAGCCATCTACCGGTGGGGCGCGTCCTCGGCTGGGGTTTGCGACCAGGGGTTGACCAGGCGCAGACCGTCGAAGCGCCGGAAATCGGCGGTGTTCCTGGTCGCCAGGGGCGCCAGATGCTCCAGTTTCCACTTTGGCAAGTAGGATCAAGCGGCCTGTTTGTTTGGCCGCCTCACCGGCCCAGATCGGGGATCAGCTCGGCGCGTGGCAGAGAGACGAGAAGCTCGCCCGGCACAGCCAGCTTGGCCGACCGCACACCCGCCCCGATCAGCACGTCCCCTCCTCGGGTGAGCCTCTCATCGATCAGGATCCGCCAGGTCGCCGGCACACCGACCGGCGTGATGCCGCCGTATTCCATGCCGGAGGCGTCCACGGCCTGCTCGGTCGGCAGGAACGAGGCCTTCCGCACGTCCAGCAGTCGCCGGATGGCGCCGTTCACGTCCGCCTTGGTGTCAGCCCGGACCAGGGCCGCCGCGACCCGCTCCTGCCCTTGGCGCTTGCCAGCCACCAGGACGCAGTTCGCGGCGGTGTCCCAGCTCAGGGCGAACTTCCCGACCAAGGTGGCGGTGTCCGAATCGGCCGGGTCCACCGCCGTGACGCCAACCCCGGCCGGGACGCGGGGGTCGGCATCGGCCCATTCCCTGAGAGCGGTCGCCACGCGCGCCGGCACCATATCCAGGTGCTCGAGCGCGGGCAGGATCTCGAAAGCGCCGATCTGAGGCAAGGTCACCAGGCTGCCCTCCTAGGCGTGAGAGCCGCGACCGGACCCGGCGCGCGGCGCTGATCAGGGGTTGCCGCCCTCCAGACTAGCGCGACAGACCACCGCTGGTCTGTTTGTAAACGGCCTGGCAGCGGCGGCGCGACAGCGCGAACCAGGGCGTTCATGCCCGTGGTCGCGCCGCAGGGGCCCTGTTCGGCTTGATCGCCAACCTACCAGCGCACGGTCAGCCCCTCGAGGTCGCGGAAGGCCGCGTCGGCGGTGATGAGGGGAACCGACAGCGCGATCGCCTGGGCGGCCAGGAGGCGATCGAAGGGGTCGCGATTGTCCCAGGTCAGCGAGCCGGCCATGAGGCATTGCGGGGCGGTCAGGTCGGCGGTTCGCGCTCCCAGGCGCCTGACGGCCCGCCCCCAGTCAGCCGGCCTCGCCAGGTCGGCCGCCTCGGGCAGCTTGCCGACTCTGACCTTCGTCGCGATCTCCATCGCAGTCGCGGCGGAGACCGCTATGTCAGTGGCGGGATCGGCCAATTCGGCCACCAAGGCGCCCGGCAAGCGGTCGGGAGAGCCGACCAGCCACAAGAAGACGTGGGTGTCAAGCAGGTACTTCACTCCCATCGCGCGATCTCCTCGGCCGGCAGCGGGTCAAAGAAAGGGTGCCCCGGCGGAATGTCGAAGTCCTCGAAGCCAAACTCCCTGCGCCGGGGCGGGCGCACCGGGACGAGCCTGACCGCGGGCTTCCCGGCCCGCGCCACGATCACCTCTTCCCCCGACTCGGCCAGCGCTATCAGCTTCGACAACTGCGTCTTGGCCTCAAGAGTGTTGACAACGGTAGCCATTTCCCAAATCTATAGTGGGCCCGCGTCTTGGTCAACCGCTTGGCTAACACACGCCGCCTCCCCAGCGTCCGATGGCGTCCGATGGCGTCCGATGGCGTCCGATGTCGCCCGCCGTATGCGCCACGCCGCCTGTCCCGGCCGGGCTCGCGCCGGGCTCGCGCCAGGCTCGCGCCGGGAGCGCGGCGCCGGCGCGGGGCGCACCGTCGGATAGCATGTCGGGGCGGCTTTCCGCCGCCATCCGCCGGAAGGGGAAGCCTTGCTCGGAGCGATCGCCGATGACGCCACGGGGGCCGTCGACCTGGCCTCCAACCTGGTCTCACGCGGCTTCAGGACTCGATTGCGACTGGGCGCGCCGACCGATCAGCCGGCCGCGGCGAACGGCGGCGACTGCGACGCGCTGGTGGTGGGGCTGAAATCGCGCACGGCGCCGCTGGCGCAGGCCCTGGCATCCACCGGCGCCGCGCTCGACTGGCTGGTCGCGGCGGGTGCGCGACGTGTCTACGTCAAGTACTGCTCCACCTTCGACTCGACGCCCCGGGGGAACATCGGGCCGGTGTGCGACCTGGTGGTCGAGCGCCTCGGGGCCGGCCCGGCCGTCGTGGCCGTGAGCTTCCCGGACAATGGGCGGACCGTGTATCAGGGCCACCTCTTCGTGGAAGACAGGCTGCTGAGCGACAGTTCAATGGCGCGTCACCCGCTGACCCCCATGACCGACTCCAACCTGGTCCGCGTCCTGGGACGGCAGACCGGCGCGGGGGTGGCGCTGGTCCCCCTGACGGTGGTGCGCCGGGGAGCCGAGGCGGTGGCCCAGGCGATCCGGGACATCGGCGCGCGCGGGCTGCGCTACGCGGTGGTGGACGCCATCGACAACGCGGACCTGGCGGTGATCGCCCAGGCGACGGCCCAGGACACTGTCGTCACCGGCGCCTCCGGCCTGGCGCTGGGCCTGACCGGACCGCGGGCGCAGGCCGCCCATGCCCCGCCCGATTCGGTCCGGCCCGGGCCCCGGGTGGTGCTGGCCGGCAGCGCGTCAAGCGTCACCAAGGCACAACTGGCGCGGGCGGGGGAGGCTGGCGTGCCGATCTTCCGCTTGGACCCGGACGCAATCCGGTCCAGCGCCGCCCAGGCCTTCGAGCGGGCTCGCCAGCGCTTCGCGGACGCGCCCGGATCGGTCGCGATCATCGCTCCGGCGCGCAGCGACGACCCGGTCGACGCGACCTCCCCCGGCGGCGCCGAGCGGGCGGCCGCCCTGGAGTCGGCTTTGGGCGGGCTGGCACGGCGGTTCGTCGCCTTGGGCGCGCGCCGGATAATCGTCGCCGGCGGCGAGACCTCTGGCGCCGTGGCCCAGGCGCTCGCGGTGGCCGAGCTCAGCCTGGGCCGGATCATCAGCCCGGGTGTGGCCTGGGCGTTCGGCCAGGCCACAGTCGAAGGGCGCGCGACGCCGGTGGCGCTGGCCCTCAAGTCGGGGAACTTCGGTCCCGAGTCCATGTTCGTCGACGCCTGGTCCCTCGACTGAGCGCGACGCGCGGAGCGGACTCGCCGGGCGCGGCCCGACGACTTCGGCCCGGAATGTGGCTACGATTCCACACATGAACGATGGCGCTCAGCTGATCTGCTACGCGGACCGCCTGGCCGGCCACCTGCCAGGGTTGGCAGCCCTGCTGGACGGACCGTTGGGGGACTTCGCCGGGGCCCACATCCTGCCGTTCTTCGTGCCGTTCGACGGCCCCGACACGGGATTCGACCCGATCGACCACAGCGCGGTCGACCCGCGCCTGGGCAGCTGGGCGGACATCCGGGCGCTGGCGGACTCGGGCAAGGCCATCACGGCGGACTTGATCGTCAACCACATGTCGGCCGAGTCGGCCGAGTTCCGCGACTGGCTGGCGAACGGGTCGGCGTCACGCCACGACGGTCTGTTCTTGCGCTTTGGCGACGTCTTCCCGAGCGGCGGCACGGAAGCGGAGATCACCGCTTTCCACAGACCCAGACCCGGCTTGCCGTTCACGCCGTACCTGGGCGGCGACGGCCGGCGACGCCTAGTCTGGACCACGTTCATGCCCGGACAGGTCGACATCAACGTCCGCCACCCGGCCGGCCGAGCCCACCTCGCGGCGATAGCGGAGGTGTTCGCCGCGTCGGGCGTCTCGACGGCGCGGATCGACGCGGTGGGGTACGCCGTCAAGACGCCGGGCACCGACTCCTTCATGACTCCCCAGACACTCGACTACATCGGCGAACTGACGTCGCTCTGCCACTCGCTGGGGTTACGGGTGCTGGTCGAGATCCACTCCCACATCAGCCAGCAGCTCGCGGTCGCCCCGTTGGTGGACCAGGTCTACGACTTCGCCACTCCGGCGCTGATCCTGGACGCGCTCGGTCGCGGCGCCGTGGACCGGCTGGTCGAGTGGGACGCGATCAGGCCCCGCAACACAGTCACCGTCCTGGACACCCACGACGGCATTGGCGTGATCGACGCCGGCCCGGCGGCCGGTCGCCCCGGCCTGCTGGACCAGGACGAGATGGCCGCGATCTTCCGCGCGGCGGACGCCGCCACCCGGGGTGACAGCGGGCGGGCCTCGGTGACGCCGGCCTGGTGCGACCTGCCGCACCAGATCAACTCGACCTTCTTCGACGTGCTGGGGCGCGAGGCGGAGACCTATGCGCTCGCGCGCGCCTTCCAGTTCTTTCTGCCCGGAACGCCGCAGGTGTATTACGTTGGCCTGCTGGCAGGCGCCAACGACGTCGACCTGTGGCGGTCGACTGGCGAGGGCCGTGACCTCAACCGGCGCCGCTACAGTCCGGAGGATCTGGCCGCGGCACTCGACAGGCCGGTGGTGCGGGCCATACTCGGCCTGGTCCGGCTGCGCCGCGAGCCGGTCTTCGCCGGTGTCTACGACTTGCGCCAGCTAGGCCGGGGCCGCCTGGAGTTGTCCTGGCGCCGCGACGCCGACCAGCTCACGTTGACAGCCGACTTCGCGGCCAGGCGCTGGTCCATCGCCGGGCTGGTCGCGGGCCGCCGGCTGGCTTGCGCGTCAGTCGAGGATCTGGCCCGCCTGGCCGGACCGGCGGGCAGCTGATGCGACGCGCGGACGCCTTGGAGCGCCCGGACTGGTGCGATTTGGCGCGCTGCGCGACGGATCTGGGCCGCGGCGCCCTGACCTCCCTGCAATTGGTGGCGCAGGGCGTCGAGCGGGTCGCCGCGCTCGACCGGGACGCCGAGGACGGCCCCGGGCTGGGCGCCATGATCTGCCTGAACCCGTCGGCCATGGCCGAGGCGGCCGCCTCGGACGCCCGCCGCGCCGCCGGACGGCCGGCTTCGCCACTGGACGGCGTGACCTTCGTGGTGAAGGACTGCGTCGAGACGGCCGGCCTGCCGACGACCCACGGCTCGGCCCTGTTCGCCGACTTCCGGCCGGACCGCGACGCGCCCGCGGTGGCGCGCCTGCGGGCGGCCGGCCTGGTCTTGCTGGGCAAGGCGTCCCTGGACGACTTCGCGGCCGCCTGTTTCGGCGAGAGCTCGCTGCGCGGCGTCATGCGCAACCCCTATGACCTGGACCGGATGGTGGGTGGTTCGTCTGGCGGCTCGGCCGTGGCGGTCGCCGCCGGTTACGTTCCCCTGGCCGTGGGCACCGACACGGGCGGCTCGCTGCGCATCCCGGCCGCCTTGACGGGAGTCGCCACCTGGCGTCCCAGTTTGGGCCTGATCCCGTTCCTGGGCGCTTTCCCGTCCTCGCCGTCGCAGGACGTGATCGGTCCGATCGCGCTCGACGTGGCGGGGCTGGCGGCGGTGGCGCCGTTGATGGCCGATGCCGCGCCGCCAGCCGCGCTCGGAGGTTCGCCCGCCCGCCCGCCCGGCCGCCGC
>JAITLE010000234.1 GCA_031278075.1 Bifidobacteriaceae bacterium
TGGCGGGAGAAGTGTAGGAATGGTCAAGCCCGCCCAGATCGGCGTCCAGGTGGCCCGGACCAGCGCAAGCCCCTGACCTGCGGAAACGCGTCTCGGGCGGGTTGACGGGCAACCCGCGGGCCCTGGCGCGATTCGCGGAAGTCTACACTTCTCGTCTCTGGCGGGAGAAGTGTAGGAATGGTCAAGCCCGCCCGGATCGGCGTCCAAGTGGCCCGGACCGGCGCAAGCCCCTGACCTGCGGAAACACGCCCATGGGGGGTTCGTGGTCAACACCCGGGCCGTGGCGCGGGGCGCGGAAGTCTACACTTCTCGTCTCTGGGGGGAGAAGTGTAGGAATGGTCAAGCCCGCCCGGATCGGGGTTCACCAGGCCGGAGCCCGTGCAAGCCCCTGACCTGCGGAAACACTCCAATGGGGGGTTTGCGGCCAACACCCGGGCCGCGGCCGGGTGCGGGTTAGTGCTGGGTGGCGCGGGGCACAGGTTTGCCGCCGCGTGTGCGGCGGCGGTTGCCGCGGCGCCGGGGACGCTGCTCGTCGGTGGATGCGGCGGCGGGCGACCGGTCGGCATCGTGCGCTGGTGTGTTGGAGCGCTGGGTCGTGGCTGGGCGGCCGGCGGCGCGTGCGCGGGACTTCGTCCGGCCGTTCACCGCGGACGGGCTCCGCCTGTCTGACGCGGCGCCACCAGCGCCACGCCTCCGGCCGCCGGTCTCGCCGAGATCCTCCCACTCCTCGGCGGCGAGCCCAGCGGCGGTGCGCTCGGACCGCGGCAAATGGCCCGTGACGGTCTCGGGAATGTCCAAATCCTCGTACAGGTGCGCGGACGTGTGGTACGTCTCAGGCGGATCTGGTTGGCCAATCTCAAGGGTCTTGTCGATCATCGACCAGCGCGGCACATCGTCCCAATCGACAAACGTGACGGCCGTGCCCTTGTTGCCGGCTCGGCCAGTGCGGCCCGTGCGATGCAGGTAGATCTTGTCGTCCTCGGGGCACTGGTAGTTGACGACATGCGTCACGTCGTCCACATCGATGCCCCGGGCGGCCACGTCCGTCGCCACCAACACGTCGACCTTGGCCTTGCGGAACGCGCGAAGAGCCTGCTCGCGAGCGCCCTGGCCCAGGTCGCCGTGGATCGCCGCAGCAGCGAAACCCCGGGCGGCCAGATCGTCCGCGACACGCGCCGCGGTCCGCTTGGTGCGCGCGAGCACGATCACCCGGCCGCGGCCGCGGGCCTGCAGCAGGCGCGCCAACACCTCGATCTTGTTCATCGCGTGCACGCGATAAACCACCTGGTGGATGTCCTTGACGGTGGCCCTCTCGTCATCCGGATCCTGGGCGCGGATGTGGGTCGCGCCGGTCATGTGCCGGCGGGCCATCGCGACGACAGGGCCTGGCATGGTCGCCGAGAACAGCATGGTTTGCCGCCCGGCCGGAGTCGCGGCGAGGAGCCGCTCGACATCCGGGAGGAAACCCTGGTCAAGCATCTCGTCAGCCTCGTCGAGGACCACCGTCCGCGCGTGGGCCAGCGTCAAATGATGCTGGTTCAGCAGGTCGATCATCCGGCCCGGCGTCCCGACCACCACATCGGCGCCGGCTTTGAGGCCCGCGATCTGTGGTTCGTACGCGCGCCCGCCGTAAACTTGCGCGATCCTGACCGATCGGCGCGCGCCCGCCGTCGCCAGGTCACTCGCCACTTGGACCGCGAGTTCCCTAGTGGGCACGATCACGACCGCTTGCGGCGCGCCCGGCGCCGCCAAGTCCGCGTACCCCTCTTCCCCGGGGCCGACGACACTCTGCAGCAACGGGATGCCGAAGCCGAGGGTCTTGCCGGTGCCTGTCTTCGCTTGGCCGATTATGTCTCGGCCCGCCAGCGCGACCGGGAGCGTCATCGATTGGACCGGGAACGGGTGGGTGATGCCGGCCTCCGCCAAAGCCTCGACGATCCGTGGGTCGACGTTGAAATCGGCGAAGGTTTGGGGTTCCGGTTGGTGGGCTAGTTGTTGTTCTGGTTGCTGAAGCTGATCGCTCAAGAAGCTGCGTCCTTCACTGTGTGTGATGTCGGTTCGCGCGGGGCCGGCGCGCGCTCATGTCGCGCGCATTGGGCCGGCGCCGCGCCAGGCAGCCGATCGCACAGTTCTTTGGTCGTCTCGTTCTTGCGGCCGGTCAGCCCGGTTAGGTCGTGGATAGTCTAGCCTGCTCGCGGCGGAGCGGCGGAGCGTCAGGCGCTGAAACCGACGCGGCGCCCCTCGTTGGCGCCGATCTCGACGTAGGCGAGCGCGTCGGTGGGGATGAGGACGGTGCGGCCGTGTTTGTCGGTGAGCGCTATGAGCGGTTCACCAGCGACGATGGCGTGCGCCACCGTTTCGCGGACCTCTTCGGCTTTCTGTTCGACGTTCAGGGTGATTTCTTTTTGCGCTTGGCGCACTCCGATGGTGACCTCCATGAGGCGATTCTAGGCGCTGGGCACGGTGGCGCGGCCGGGGCTCAATAGTTCACGTCCACGCCGAGCCCCGGCGCCTCGGACAAGCGGATGAACGGGATCTCGAAGTCGAAGGCGCTCTTGACCAGGTCCGAGTCGTCGAAGTCGTTGAAGCTGTCGAGGTCCGCGTAAATGAAGTTGGGGCGAGCGGCCACGAGGTGCGCCCCCGCGGCGATCGACAGGCGGGTCTCCAGCATGCAGCCCAGCATGGTGGGCAACCCGGCCGCCTCGGCGATGGCGTCGATCTGCAGCGCGCGGTAGATGCCGCCACACTTCATCAGCTTGATGTTGATGATGTCGGCGGCTTGGCGCCGGATGATCGTCACGGCGTCCGGCGGCGTGAAACAGCTCTCGTCGACCATGATCGGGATAGGCGAACGGGAGCGCACGTAGGCGGTCCCGTCGATGTCCCAGAACGGCAGTGGTTGTTCCACCGCGGTCACGCCGTGCTCGGCGTAATAGGCCAGAATCGCGGGCGCCTCGGCCGCTGTCCAACCCTGGTTGGCGTCCACCTTGAGCAGCGCGGCCGGCGCGGCCTCGCGGATCAGCCGGATGGCTTCCTTGTCAGCTTGGCGGTCCGCCCCAGCTTTGATCTTCAGCTCGCGGTAGCCCTGCGCCACCAGCTTGGCGGCCTTCGCCGCCATCTGCGCCGGCTCAGCCAGCCCGATCGTCTGGTCGGTCTCGACTGTGTTCCGCGTCCCGCCGAGGTAGCGATAAAGCGGCAGCGAGACGGATTTGGCCATCAGATCATGCAGCGCGATGTCGACGGCTGCTTT
The DNA here is from genome assembly GCA_031278075.1 of Bifidobacteriaceae bacterium. GTDB lineage: Bacteria > Actinomycetota > Actinomycetes > Actinomycetales > WQXJ01 > JAIRTF01. The sequence goes on from JAITLE010000234.1 coordinate 3,251, forward strand.
GGCGGAGCCGTTGCGTGTCAGGATCATGTCCATCGAGCGGTGGATCTGATCGATCGCGAACGGGTTTTGCCCGACCACGGCAGGCTCAAACAGCTTGATGGCGGCGAGGACAGTGTCAGCGGTCTCGCCCGTCACAAACCCTGTGGCGCAGCCCTCCCCGTAACCGGTCAGGCCGACATCCGTCTCGATCTTCACGAGCACCGTGTCAACGGCGGCGATCACGCCGAGCGAGACCACGAATGGCTCCTCCAACGGCAGGCTGAGTCGTTCGGCTGTTATCCGAGTGACGCGCATCATGCGACCTTCCTTGTTGTACGTGCGCCGAAGTGGACATAACGCTCACCCGATGGGAGCTGGTAGAACCAGACCGGCGCGTCCATTCTCATTTCCTCAATGTAGACCCCATACAGGCCCGGGCGCACCGGCTGCAAGCGGTATTGTTTCTCGGGCTGCGCGCCTTCCAACTCGGCGAGTTCGCCGCGCGTGGTGGCCTTGAGCGACGGTCCTCCCTCGTCTGCCAGGATCTCGATGACGGCGCCGGCGCGCTCATAGACCCCCAGCCATTCGGTGATGTCCAGTTCCGGCGGGTCGTCGGGAACGACCAGCGGGTCCTGGATCTTCACGCCGTAAAGCTCATCGAAGATCTCGCCATACAGGTCGGCGTACAGCTTGCGGCCCGCTCCGCCGTTGGTGAGCAGGCCCACCGCCACGTTCCGCTCCGGGTAGACGCGCAAGAACGCCGCCTGCCCGATCGTGTTGCCGTCGTGGCCATAAAGCCGAGCCCCGTGCCAGTCATAGCGGATCAGTCCCAGGCCCCACGAGTCGCCGAGCATGTGCTTCTCCGGCACATCAGCCGAGAAAGCTCGCATCGCCTGGGCCGACTCTTCACTGAGCACGCGTGTGCCGTCGGCCGCCAGGCCGTCCTTCAGGTGCATCCGGGCGAAGGCCAACAGGTCGCCCACCGAGGCCGTGATCAGGCCCGCGGGGCCGGCGCTGCGCTGCAACACCCACACCGGCGAGACCTTTGGATCGGGGCGGCCCACGGTGTGCCCCACAGCGGTGTCGAACAGCAGCGCCTCCTCCGGCAGTGTGACGGTGTGGGTCAGCCCCAAAGGCTTGAACAGCCGCTCCTTCATCGCCACATCCCAAACTTGGCCGGTGACCACCTCGATCACCCGCCCGAGCAGCGAAAAACCCGAGTTGCAATAGGACCAGGTGGCGCCAACCGGGAAAATCTGCGCCGCGGTCTTGAGCACGTCCATGTACTTTTCCAGGTTGTCGTCGCCGCGCCCGGTGTCCACAAAAAGGTCCCCGTCCAGGCCGCTGGTGTGGTTGAGCAGGTTGCGGATCGTGACGCCCTCGGTCAAGTCGTCCGTGGACAGCTCGAAACCGGGGATGATCTCCTTGACCGGCTGGTCCAGACCGATCTTCCCTTCGTCGACCAGCTGCATCACAACCGTGGCGGTCCACGCCTTCGAGATCGAGCCGATTTGGAACAACGAGTCCGGAGTGACATCACGCCCGGTGTCCGCGTTCAAGATTCCGGTCGCCAAACGCGCCACCTCATCCGGCGCGTCGCCGCCCAGCCGCAGTATCCCCAACACCGCGCCCGGCGTCTCGGCCTGCTCCGCCAAGGTGTCGAGCCGCTCCTGCCAATGAGCCAGATCGATTGCCTGTTCAGTCATTCTTGTCCTCTATTCGTCATGTCGGATGCCGCGCACGATGCCGTGCCCTACGCCGCGCCGTGACCTCCGTCGGCGATTTGGCCCGGCAGCGCGTCTGGCGGAGTCTGCCACCGTTTGCCCGGAATGGCGGCGATCAGTTCCTTGGTGTACGGGTGCTCCGGCGCGGACAACACTTGGTCGGTCAAACCCCGCTCGACTATCCGGCCGCGCCGCATGACAGCGATCCGGCCCGCGACATAGCGCACCACCGCCAAGTTGTGCGTGATGAACAACATTGTCAGGCCCAGTTCCTGCTGCAGTTCGCGGATCAGGTTCAAGATCGCGCCCTGGGTTGACACATCCAGGGCAGAGGTCACCTCGTCCGCGATCACCACCTCGGGCTGGGCCGCCAGCGCCCGGGCGATCGCGACCCGTTGGCGTTGCCCCCCGGACAGTTGGCCCGGATAGTCCGCGGCGCGCTCCGCGCGCAGATGGACCAGGGCGAGCAGCCGGGTGACCTCCGCGCGCCGGTCGGCGCTGCCCCGGATCGCTTCGGCGATCGAGTCGCCGACCCGCATCCTCGGGTCCAGCGAGGAATCCGGGTCCTGGAAGACGAGTTGCAGTTCGCGATTCGGACCGCGCCGCCGGCGAGGCTGGCCGTTCAACAACACCTGCCCGGACTGCATCGGCG
>JAITLE010000264.1 GCA_031278075.1 Bifidobacteriaceae bacterium
TATCCGCACCCGCCAAGGCTATCGGTTCGACCCCGGCGATGACGGGCTCAAGGACGTGCCTGTGGATACCACAGCCATCCGCGTCCGCTTCCCCCGGTTGGCGAGAGCGCAGTTCCCCCGCCCGCCACGGTGCGTGAGGCAGCCTCGCGACCGCGCCCCCCTTGGAGTCGGCTTCGCCGCGCGCCGCACGCCGCGAGGCCGCGCCCGTCCGAGCGTAGCGGAGCGCCCAATCCGCTGTGTGTGGCCCCCAAACGCTGGGCTGGCGCCCGTCTACCACTCGCACCCGAACGGGTCGTGCATGCGCCAGGGCGCGAGCATCGCCACCTTCGACGCCAAGGACTTTGAACTGGTCCACGACCTCGTGCCCATCGTCGAGCCCAGACGTCTGGCCTGACCACCGGGCCCCGGCAAGCCGGCGTGCGCGCCACATTGCCGACATCGGCGCCTTCACCAGTTCAATCACCCGCGGTTTGAACATCGCCAGTTTGGCAGCTCCGGCCGGAGATGCGATCGCGGAGCGATGCCAAGGAGCAGAGGGCCGGGGGTCGAGTCCGGTCACAAGCCAACAGCGCGAGGCGATGACGTGGCTCGGGGACAGCGCTCCCCGAGCGTCAAGCGCCTACGACGCGTGTTGACGAGCGAAGCGGAGGAAACGCGCACAATAAGGCGACTGTAGCTCCGACCGGATTCGAACCGGCGCTACCGCCTTGAGAGGGCGGCGTGCTAGGCCACTACACAACGGAGCCAAATGCCTGGTCAGCGACACCAAACCAAGCGCTGGGGTACCAGGACTCGAACCTAGACTAAGTGAACCAGAATCACTCGTGCTGCCAATTACACCATACCCCAAGGGCGCCCCACGCCCCGGCGAGGGCCACACGCGCGAAGCGCGCCACCACCGCGCGGTCGCAGAGCCAACCGGCCACATTACCCGAATCAGCCGAGTTCAGGCAAAACGACCAGCCGTTCGACGCGCCGAATGGAAGCGTCCCGCCCGAGCAGCGCCATCGACTCGAACAGCGGCGGCGACACCCGCCGCCCGGTGACCGCGACCCGCAGCGGCGTGAACGCGTTGCGCGGTTTCAAGCCCAAGCCCTCCACCAGCGCCGCGTTCAACACGTCGTGGATGCCCGATGCCGTCCATCCCGCCTCCGCGCCACCCGGACCGGCCGCGTCCCCGAGCACGGTCAGCGCCGCCAGGGACGCCTCCAACACGCTTCTCGCGTCGGGTCCCAACTGCGCGAGAGCTGCTGGTTCGATGGGCACGGCATCGTCCGGCGCGAAGAAGAACCCGAGCATGCCGGGCGCCTCCCCGAGCAGCGTCATGCGCTGCGAGACCAACGGCGCGGCCGCCACCAGCACCTGCTGCCACCGCACCGGCAGAGCGTCGAAATCCGTCTCCGCGACCAGCCCGGACGCGTGCAAATACGGCACGACACGCCGCGCCATGTCCTCGGGCGCGAGTCGCCGCATGTGGGCCGCGTTGATGGCCTCAGCCTTCTTCAGGTCGAAGCGCGCCGGGTTGACGTTCACGTCCCGCACATCGAACGCCTCCACCAGCTCTTGGGCGGTGAACACGTCACGGTCCGGGGCGATCGCCCAGCCCAGCAGCGCCAAATAGTTGACCAGGCCTTCCGGCAAGAATCCGCGGTCACGGTGGTGGAACAGGTTCGACTGGGGGTCCCGCTTCGACAACTTCTTGTTGCCCTCCCCCATGACATAAGGCAAGTGTCCGAAGCGGGGGGTCCCGGCGGCGATCCCCAAGTCGATCAGCGCGCGGTACAGCACGATCTGCCTGGGTGTGGAACTGAGCAGGTCTTCGCCGCGCAACACGTGGGTGATGCCCATCAACGCGTCGTCCAAAGGGTTCGTCAGCGTGTAGAGCGGTGAGCCGTCGCCACGGGTGATCGCGAAGTCCGGCGCCGAGCCCGCTTTGAACACGACAGGCCCGCGGACCAGGTCGTCGAAGGCGACATCCTCGTCGGGCATGCGCACGCGCAACACCGGCCGGCGGCCCTCCGCTCGGTAGGCGGCGCGCTGCGCGGCCGTCAGATCCCGGTCGAACCCGTCGTAGCCGAGTTTCGGCGGCCGCCCCGCGGCGACGTGCCGCGCCTCGACCTCCTCAGGAGTGCTGAACGACTCGTAGACGTGACCCGCGCGCAGGAGCCGCAGCACGGCATCGTCGTAGAGATCCATGCGCTGCGACTGGCGGTACGGCGCGTGCGGGCCGCCCACCTCGACGCCCTCGTCCCAGTCGAGCCCAAGCCAGCGCATCGCGTCGAGGAGTTGCAGGTACGACTCCTCCGAGTCCCGCGCGGCGTCCGTGTCCTCGACCCGGAAGACGAACACCCCGCCGGTGTGCCGGGCGTAAGCCCAGTTGAACAACGCCGTGCGGACCATGCCGACGTGCGGCGCCCCAGTCGGTGAGGGGCAGAAGCGGACCCTTGTCGTCGCCATCGCCGCCGCCTACCGCCGCACGACCGGGTTGGTCAGAACGCCGATGCCCGCCACTTCGCAGGTCACGCGTTGGCCGGGTTCAAGCGGCGCCGCGCCGATCGGCGTGCCCGTCAAGATGACGTCGCCAGGCAACAACGTTGTGATGGACGATGCCGTCGCCACCAGTTCGCCTATCCCCAACACCATGTCGGTGGTCACGCCGTCCTGTCTCAGCTCACCGTCGACCCACGAGCGGACGGCCAAGCCGGCGGCGATGTCGAGGTCGGTCTCGATCCACGGTCCGAGCGGCGTGAACGTGTCTCGGCACTTCCCGAAGAAGGCGTCCTTGGTCGGATCGGCGTAGC
>JAITLE010000038.1 GCA_031278075.1 Bifidobacteriaceae bacterium
CTCCTAGCCGAAGCCCTCGCCCGCATGCGGGCCCTACCATCGGCTGCCTGACCAGCGCGGACACCCACCCGGAACGCTCCAACGCCCCCCGGGCCAACCGACCCGAAACCAACCCCGACCAGCAGAAAGGACCACCAGCAAGACCCGCAGCCGAAAGGCCCAGCGCTGCGCGCCTCAGCGCCCCCGACACGGTCGACCAGGCGCCCCGGGCCCCACCCCAACACGCCGTGAAAGATCGAGGATAGACCCCGACGAGGTGTGGCGACCGCGATGGTATGTTCTAGCCACAGGTCGAACTCGAATTGGATCTTGCCGGGTTCGATCATCAACTTGGACGCGGACTGATGGCTGGAGGAAAGGTGATGCCCCGTAAATTTGGATTGGCTGCCTTGGTTGGGGCCGGTCGCATGGGACGGTCCGTGCCGCTATTGCTCGCCGCGCCCGTTCTGGTTTGGATTACCGGCTGCGCCTCCAGCGTCGAGGTCCGCCCCCCTGACTCGGTGGGCGGCATGACCTTGTATGCCACGAACGCCGCGCTTGACCAAGGGCATTTTCAGGTGGAGCCGCAAGTGGTGGAGGCCGAGGTCGGTGTTGGATGGCGCGGTTGCGTGCTGGTCAAGGTGGACGGGGTGCTGCGTGTCCCGTTCTGGCCGGACGGCGCCGAGGTCGACGCGCCTTCTAACCTCGCGACGGTCACGCTGCCGAGCGGTCTGGTCATCGCCCAGGATTCCCCCACGGGAGGCCGTTTCACCGCCGATGCTCGCATCGAGGGCAAGGACCTCCCTTGGGAACTCCACAGCTTCGAAGAGATGGTGACAAACACTTGCGGCACGGGGAACCTGCCGATACTCTTCGAGGACGCCAGCACGTTCGTGGTGGCGGAGTGAACTCCGGCACGGTTCTGAATCTGACTTGGGCCCGGGTGACGGCTAAGACCGACAGCAGCCGCCCGATTTATAGCCATATCGTGTGATCAAGTCCCAACACCGGGCACGCGCACACGATTCATGGGTATTTCTCGGCCGCATCCTCGGTTGGCGTGAACTACATGGACCCTGGATCAGGCGGTGTTTCAACCGCCATGGCATGGTCTAGTCACCCGAAGAATTCGGCGTGGACGTCACACAGTTCGATCATCTACCTGTACGCGAAGCGAACGCGGGGAGACGTGGTGTCAAGTAAACCCGGACTGGCGGCCGTGGTCGGCGCCGTTCGCCTAATGTGGGCTGGTGGGTCGGCGTCCCCAGCCGAGGAAGACTCCGCAGCGGCAGTGCCGCCGGAGGCGGCCCCGGTGGGGCGGTCTGGGGTGGGTTGGCGTTGATCGCCGCAGGCGGCGCCGTCTTGCTCATGTCGGGCAAGACCAGCCCCTCCCGCAAGAGTTGACTCGCCGCCGGGGTAGCGTGGAGGCGTGACCGCGCCACCACCACCCCGCCGTCCCGCGCCCCCGGCCGGGACGCCTGCCCTCGCCAAACAGCCGCGGCCGGCCCCGTTCGCAGGCGTCGGTCGCATCCCCATAGTCGACGTGGGGCCCACCTGGGAGGGCGGCCGCTGGCCCGCCAAGGCCGTTGTCGGGGAGGCGGCGCCCGTCACGGCGACGGTTTTCAAGGAGGGGCACGATGCCGTCGGCGCGGCCGCCGTCCTCATCTCGCCTTCAGGGAAAGTCCATTCGAGCACCCCGATGGTTGAGACCAACCACGGGTTGGCGCGCTGGGAGGGGTGGCTCGTGCCGGACGCGCTGGGCGACTGGTCTTTCCGGGTCGAGGCCTGGGCGGACCCGTACGCCAGCTGGGCGGCGACCGCTGTGATCAAGGTCCCGGCGGGCCAAGACGTTGAGCTGGTGTTCGAAGAGGGCGCGGCCCTGTTCGACCGGGCCGCCCGGCGGGTCGGCCTGCCTGGCGGGGCAGCCGCCGACTTCCGGGCGGTCGCAGCCGCCCTCCGGGACCCCGCCCTGGATCCCGCCCACCGCCTCGAGTTGGCCACCGCCGGCGAGATCCCCGCTCGGTTGGAAGCACGCCCGCTCCGGGACCACATCACCCGTTCGGCCAATTATCCGCTCCGCGTCCAACGCGAGCGCGCCCTGGTCGGCAACTGGTACGAACTCTTCCCCCGCTCGATCGGCGCCCGTTTCTCCCAGGCTGACGGCTGGGTCTCGGGGACCTTGAGAACGTGTGCGGACGGCATCGCCCGCGTCGCCGACATGGGCTTCGACGTGCTCTATCTCACTCCCGTCCACCCGATTGGCACGACTTTCCGGAAAGGTCGCAACAACGCGTTGACGGCGCTGCCGTCCGATCCGGGATCGCCGTACGCGATCGGTTCGCCGGCAGGCGGCCATGACGCCATTCACCCCGATCTCGGCACGTTCGAGGACTTCGACTTCCTGGTGGCGCGGGCGCGAGAACTGGGAATGGAGGTGGCGCTTGATCTCGCGTTGCAATGCTCACCGGACCACCCCTGGGTGCGCGACCACCCGGAATGGTTCACCCGCCGGCCCGACGGGTCCATCGCCTACGCCGAGAACCCCCCGAAGAAGTACCAAGACATCTACCCGCTGAACTTCGACAACGACCCGGAGGGCATCTACCTGGAGATCCTCCGTGTGGTGCGCTTGTGGATAGCGCACGGGGTGACCATCTTCCGCGTCGACAATCCGCACACGAAGCCGCTGCCCTTCTGGGAGAGGCTGCTCACCCAGATCGCGGCCGAGGCTCCGGACGTCGTGTTCTTGGCGGAGGCGTTCACCCGGCCCCCGATGATGCTCACGTTGGCGGCCATCGGCTTCCACCAGTCCTACACGTATTTCGCGTGGCGGGACACGAAATCGGAGGTCTTGTCCTATTTGACGGAGCTGGCGGGCGGCCAAGCGTCCGTGATGCGGCCCGCGATTTGGCCGACCACGCACGACATCCTGACGCCATATATGCAACAAGGCGGCGTGAACGCGTTCAAGATCCGCGCGGTCCTGGCCGCCACCTACGCGCCGACCTGGGGGATCTACTCCGGATATGAGTTGGCTGAGCACGTCGCGCGGCCCGGCAGCGAGGAGCAGCTCGACAACGAGAAGTACGAATACAAGGACAGGGACTTCGCCACGCCGTCGGCTCTGGCGATGGCGGGGCTCTTGACCCAGCTCAACGGGGCGCGCCGCGACCACGTGGCGCTGCGGCGCCTCAGGAACGTGACCGTCCACCACACCTCAGATGATTCGACCGTGGCGTACTCGCGACGCGTTCCCGCCGTGCTGGCCCCGGACGGGGTGGAGGACACGGTTCTGGCGGTGATCAACCTGGACCCTCACAACGTCCGTGAATCGTGGGTCCACCTGGATCTCGCGGCGCTGGGCGTGCCCCACCCCGGATCGGACGAGGCCGACGCCTTCCGCGCCCACGACATCTTGTCCGGCCACACCTACACGTGGGCGGCGCGTTCGTTCGTGCGGCTCGACCCGCACGGCGCCCCGGCCCACTTGTTCCACGTGCGGCCGCTGTGACCCCAAGGCGGCAGCGCGCCCGCCTGACGCGTCTCCCCCCGCCGCGTCCGGTCACGCCTTGGCAAAAGGGACCCCAAGGCCCGCACAGCCCCTGGCCGTTCGTGGCAAAGTTAGTCCATGACAACTCCCGCGCCCATGCCTGTCGACTCATCTGTGCTTTGGGCCGTGGCCCACGGCATGTACTACGACCCTCATTCTGTGTTGGGCCCCCACCCGTATGCCGGCGGCGTGACCCTCAGAGCGCTGCGACCCCTCGCCGACGCGGTCAACTTTGTGACCCCGAACGCCAAAGTTTCGGCCGCGCATGAACAGGACGGCATCTGGGTGGCCGTGGTCGAAGGCGACCAGGTCCCCGACTATCGCGTCGAGGTCGCCTACGGCGACCTGACCACCAGCGCGGACGACCCGTACCGTTTCTTGCCCACACTCGGGGAACTGGACCTCCAACTGATCGGCGAAGGCCGGCACGAGGAGCTGTGGCGCGCGCTCGGCGCGCGTGTGCGGCGTTACCCGTCGGTGCTGGGCGAAGTGACCGGCACGTCCTTCGCGGTCTGGGCGCCAGACGCGCAAGCGGTCCGAGTCGTCGGGGATTTCAATTCTTGGACATCGGGCGCCACAGCCATGCGATCCCTCGGCTCGTCTGGCGTGTGGGAGGTGTTCGTGCCAGGCGCCGGGCCGGGGGCCAAGTACAAGTACGAGATCCAGACCCGTGAGGGCTATTGGGTGCAGAAGGCGGACCCGCTGGCCCGCTATGCGGAAAGGCCGCCGGCCACCGCTTCGATCGTGGAGGAGTCGCACTATGAGTGGGGCGACGCCGACTGGCTGAAGTCCCGCTCCGAGACCAACCCGCACAACCGCCCGCTGTCCGTCTACGAGGTGCACCTCGGGTCTTGGCAGGAAGGTTTGGGTTACCGCGAACTCGCCACCGATCTGGTCGAATACGTCACCACCATGGGCTTCACCCACGTCGAGTTCCTGCCCGTCGCCGAACACCCTTACACGCCATCGTGGGGCTACCAGGTGACCGGCTATTACGCCCCGACTTCACGCTATGGCGCCCCAGACGACCTGCGGTATCTGATCGACAAGCTGCACCAGGCGGGCGTCGGCGTGATCCTCGACTGGGTGCCCGCCCACTTCCCGAAGGACGCCTTCGCGTTGGCCCGCTTCGACGGCTCGGCGCTTTACGAGCATCCCGACCCCAGACGCGGCGAGCACCCCGACTGGGGCACGCTCGTGTTCAACTTCGGCCGGACCGAGGTGCGCAACTTCCTGGTCGCCAACGCGAACTATTGGATCGAGGAGTTCCACGCCGACGGGCTGCGCGTCGACGCGGTCGCGTCGATGCTCTACCTCGATTACTCCCGCAAAGAGGGCGAATGGGCGCCGAACGCGCGCGGCGGCCGCGAGAACCTCGAGGCGATCGCTTTCCTGCAAGAGACCACCGCGACCGTCTACAAGCGTTACCCCGGGGTGCTCATGATCGCCGAGGAGTCCACCGCGTGGCCCGGCGTGACCGCGCCCACATCGGCTGGGGGGCTCGGCTTCGGGCTCAAATGGAACATGGGCTGGATGAACGACACCCTCCGCTACATGCGTGAGGACCCGATCAACCGGCGCTGGCACCACGGCGAGATCACGTTCTCACTCGTCTACGCCTTCTCCGAGAACTACTGCCTGCCTCTGTCGCACGACGAGGTGGTCCACGGCAAGGGCTCCCTCTACACCAAGATGCCCGGCGACCGCTGGCAGAAGCTGGCTGGGTTGAGGGCCCTCTACGCGTACATGTGGTCACATCCCGGCAAGCAGTTGCTGTTCATGGGCGGCGAGATCGGCCAAGAAGGCGAGTGGTCCGAACGCTGGTCCTTGGACTGGTGGCTGCTCGACCAGCCGGACCACCGGGGTCTGGCCGCTTTGGTCCGCGAGCTCAACGAGTTGTATCGCGTCCGCCCCGCCCTATGGGATCAGGACTCCGACCCAGCGACTTTCGAGTGGATCGACGCCGACGATGCCGACCGCAACGTCTTGGCCTACATCCGCAAGTCCCGTGACGGGCAGCGTTTGGCGGTCGTGGTGAACTTCGCCGGGACGCCACACGAGGGCTATCGTCTCGCGCTGCCCACAGGCGGCCGGTGGCGCGAGGTGTTGAACACCGACGCCCCGGTCTTCGGCGGCTCAGGGGTCGGCAACTTGGGCGCGATCCAGGCGGAGCCGGTCGAGTGGGCTTCTCGCCCCTATTCCGCCTCGATCCGGGTCCCCCCGCTGGGCGCAGTCTGGTTCGAACCGGAGGAGTCGTCCGAATCCCCTGAATGATCCGTCTAGAGGCGCCCCGCAAACTCTCGCCGCTTCGCTCCGAGATTTTGCGGGGACCCCGAGTAGGCGAGACTCGGCTCAGGGGCAAAGGTTTCGGCTGCCTGGTGGGTCTAGAAGAGCAGTCCCGCCAGGCGGCGGCGGGCTTGGGCGACAGTCGGCTCGTCCGGTCCGGCGACGTCGAACAGCGACAAGAGGCGCACCCTGAGCGTCTCCTTGTCCTCGGGGCTGGCCCCGACCATCGCGCTGAGCAAGCGGTTGAAGCCCTGGGCCCACTGACCGGAGGCCACGTCGACATCGGCCGCCGCCATGGTGTCTTCGAGGGTCGCGCCCACACCGTCCGCGCGGGCCGCGTCGCCGGCCGCCCCGTCGATCCTCTCCAACAGCTCCACCTGTGCCAGCGCGGCTTTCGCCACCGTGTCCCCCGGGGAGTGGGCCACCGCCTTCGCGAAAGCCGCCTTGGCGGCCGGCAGGTCGCCGCGGTCGATCGCGTCGTAGCCCTCCTGGTGGAGCGGTGGGGCCGGCGTGGGCGAGGCGCCACGCGACGCCGCCACACCGGTCACGCCGACTGTGGCCGCCGCCCGCAGCAACTCGTCGAAGAACCGCCGCACCTGCGTCTCGGGGAGCGCGCCTTGGAACAGCGGCACCGGCTGCCCCTTGACCAACGCGACCACGGTCGGGATCGACTGGGCGCCGAAGGCGGACGCGATCTGCGGGGTCTTGTCGACGTCGACCTTCGCCAACAGCACCCGGCCGCCAAGATCGGCTGTCACCTTCTCCAGGATCGGGCTGAGCGCGGCGCAAGGCTCGCACCAGCTAGCCCACAGGTCGAGCACCACAGGCACGCTCTGGGATTGCTCCACCAGCTGCGCGAACGCCGCCTCGTCCACCACTTCGACCACCCAGCCGCCTGCGCCCGTCGCCCCGGGCGCAGGCGCGCCGGGCGCCGCCGCACGGCTCTTCGACGGGTCTGGCAGGCGCGAGTCGGCGAAACGATCAGTCATTCTTAGCTACTCCATGTCCACAACGATGGGCGTCTCGGCCACCGCGATGATTTGAATCGGTCCCTCGGCGCCGGCGGGCGGCACGGCCAACACCACGGTCTGCAGGTGCTCGATGTGGACCGATTTGGTGGCCTTGAGCTGGTCTCCCTCGAGCCACGCGTAACCCTCCGGGAACAGGTTGACGCTGCCCCCCTCCGGGATGGTGTATCTCACGTCGAGGACCGACTTGATCTGTCCGAACACCAAAGCGCCCGCGTCCACGGTGGACAGCGCGAAGACCGATCCGTCGATCACCTCGGACTTCTGTTCCAGCTCTGGTTCGAAGTCCTTGGCGGTCTCTGTCAGCAGCCGGATCACCTCGCGCCACACCTTGCCCGCCGGGTCCGGGGCGCCCGTGTCGCTGATCGGCGGGTCGAACTGGGCGGCGGCATCCTCGGCGCCGCCGCCCTTCGCGGCCGCATAAGCCTCGACCGCCGCCTGCGGGCTCATCACCAGGCCGGAGGCGTCCGGCTCCACCACCATCGCGCCCAGCTCTGGCGCCGCAGCCGCCGGCGTTGTCGCGCCCGCGAGCAGCCGCGCCCACGAGACCAGCTGATACGGCGACCGGGGGGCCGCCTGCTCGATCCGGTAGATGAAGCTGGTGTCTCCGTCGCCCAATTCTGTGGCGACCACGAACGAACGCGGCCAGCCCGTCGACCGCGTCACGATCCGGCGGTAGCCGAAGTCCGAACTCAGCGGAGCGATGGACGAGTCCGGGTCCCGCGCCACGATCTTGTATTGAGCGTCCGCCATGGTCAGGGCCGCGCCGGCGACCCGCTCACGCATGGGTTCCACATCGCCCGCGGCGTTCGCGGCGTCTATCGCCTCGGCCAGCTCCGCGAGGATCCGATTCGCCTGGCCGCTTTCGATCACGACTGGCGGATCGGCCGCTTTCGGCAGCGGCTCGACCGCGGGGACCGGCTCCTGGCACGCCCCGAGGCCCAGCGCCAACACCGCCGTCAACACAATCGCTCCCCGTCGTCTCACCGTGCGGCCCCTTCTTCGCCTTGCATCTCCACCGCCGGCACGCCGGGGCGGCCGAGCTCGTCCAGCGCACGGATCTCGCCCGTGCGTTGCGCTTGGCTCCTCAGCGCCGCCTGCGCCGCGCGTTCCGCCTCCCGGATCTGCCGCCTGCTCAGCCCAGCGGTCGAGGCTCCCCCGTTCACAGCCGCCATCACCGCCGCGATCGTCGCGGCGGCCTCGTCCGCAACCGACGTGTGGCTGTCCCGTAGGGCAGCGATCTTGTCGGCGGGGCTCGCCGGCGGCGGCGGGTCGCCGCTCGTCCACGGCGGCGTCCGCTCCGGCCCTCCCGGCGGCCGCTGCCCGATGCCGTCGCCCAAGTCCGCGGCGCCACCTCCCCGCGCTGTGGCCCAGCCGCCAGCCGCGGGCCTGGGGCCGCTCGACGCCGGAGCGAAAGCCCCAGGCAGTCGCTCCCCCGGCCCTATCGGCGTCTGAGCCGGTGGCGCCGCGCGCGGAATCAACTGCCCGATGCCGCGCTCTCGCCCGCTCGTGGGCGGCGCGACGGGCGCCGCCCGCGGGATCAGTTGCCCGATGCCACGCTCGCCGCCTGTTCTGGGCGGCGGCGGCGTCGGACTTGCGACCGTCGGCTCGGCCGGCCCGGCCGGCCCGTCGCCACGGGACGGTTCGCCGCCACGGGACGGTTCACCGCCACCGACCGGCCCACCGCCACCGACCGGCCCGTCGCCACGGGACGGTCCGCCGCCACGGGACGGTTCGCCGCCACGGGACGGTTCACCGCCACCGACCGGCCCGCCGCCACGGGACGGTTCGCCGCCACCGACCGGCCCGCCGCCACGGGACGGTTCGCCGCCACCGACCGGCTCGTCACCGAACGGGGAGAACCCGGTCCCGCTGAAGATCTCCCCAGTGTCGATCGGCGTGAGTTCGCCAGTGCTCTCCGCTGGGAAATGCAGTTGCGGCGCGGCGAGTCGCTCCCAGTTGCGGTTCGGGGTGGCGAACCCCAAGTCGATCCGGGCGGGTTCGGGTGGAGCCGGCGGCGGGGGAGGCGGCGCTGCGACGGGCTCTGGCTCGGCGCGGCGCCACAGCCGCCCAAGACCACGCCGCCCCGGACGCCGGCCAACCGGCCCGACAAACACTTCAGCGCGCAGCGGCGCGAGCGCCGCAGCCGCGGCGCCATCCGGCGCCTCGGACGCCTCGGACGCCTCGGACGCTCTCGCCTCGGCGGGCGCCTCCGAACTCAGGCCAGCGGCGGGCTGACGCGCCTCGCCGCTCGCGCCCGGCTCGTCACCGCCAGCCGACGCTCCAACCGCGGCCGGGACCAGTGGCGCGCCGGGCGATTGCGGACGGGCCGCCAGCCCGCTCGCCGGGGCCTCAGCTGGCGGGGCGGCGCCCGCGGCGTCGCGGAGCACCGGTTCGGGCGCCGCCGCACGGTGTGCCGGCCGCGGTCTGCCCCCCTCCGCGGCGGGCGCACGCAGAATCGACACCAGCCAGATCAGCCCGACGGCCATGGCCGCGCCGCCCACGACCAGTCCGGGCCAAAGCAGCGGCGTCGACACACTCTGAGGCCAGGTGAACGCGACCGTCAAGCCGTCCAAACTGGGCCGGTCGGCATCGTCCGCTTGATCCGCGTCGGAGAGCTTCGGCGCGACCACCAACGACCAACGGCCTTCGGGACGTTTGTCCCAAAGAAGCGTCCCGTTGCCTGAGAACTCGCGTGACACCACCCATAGATCCGAGTTGGCCGCGTCCGCGACGGGCTCCAAGGCGCCCGCTTCGGTGGCCTTGAACTCATGCTTGGACCGGAAGCCGGTGATCTTCTCCGCCGGCGAGTCGCCGACCCAACCGGCCACGTCGGTCTCGCGGCCCACGGCGACAACCACCGGGATCGGAGAATCCACCGTGACCTCGACGGAATCCGCCTGGGCCTCCAACACACCCGGCTCCGTCACCACCACTTGCGTCCCGGCGGCCACTGTGAACTGGGCGGTCACGTGGTCGGCCGGGCGCCACACGGTGCCGTGGCAGACCGCCAACGTCACCAAAACCACGCCAGCGCCCAGCGTCCCGGCGGCTAGCCAACGTCTCAACACTCGTAGATTCCCTCGCTCGCAGACACCAATCCAGCTCCCCACAATAACGGCTAGCGCGGCGCTGGACCCAACGGGCCAGGTCCAGGTCGGGCGCCAGATCGCGCCTCGTGGCCTGACAACTGTTTCCAGGGCGCCCTCCTACCCACTAGGCTTGCCTCGCTGCGTGTTTTCCGACTGGCGCTCCCCGGGCGCCGTATCCATGGAGGTTTTCAGTGTCTGACTATGGGTTCCCTAGCGCCGTGCGAGGGTATGACCGTCAGGCGGTTGACCGGCAAATCGAGACTCTCGAGCAGAATTTGGACCAGGCCCAGCGCCAGGTCGAAGAACTCGATTCAAAAGTCACGGCGCTCGGCGCCGAGCTTAAAGAGGCCCACCGCCAACTAAGAGAAGCCGAACGCCCCAGCTACTCTGGGCTGGGCGCCCGCATCGAGCAATTGATGCGGTCGGCCGAAGAACAGTCGATGGACGTCCTCAACCAGGCCCGTTCGCAATCGTCCGCGCTGCTGGCGCGGACCAAGCTCGAGACGGACCAGTTGAAGGCTCAAGCCGAGAACGAGGTGGCCGAGATGCTCGCCACCGCTCGGCGAGAGGCCGAGGAGGTCCAGGCGGCCGCTCAAGCCGAGGCCGAGGCCGAGCTGACCAACGCGTCACGCCGGGCCGAGGAGATGGTCGGCTCGGCCGAACGCGAAGCCGCGCGCGTGATGGGCGGCATCGCCTCCGAGGAGGCCGAGAGGAGGGCCGCTCTCGAACGCGAGATCGCCGCTCTGACCGCCTCTGTCGAACGCGAGACGACCGAGCTGCGCGTCAACGCCGAGCGGGAGGCGGCGGAGCTGCGTTCCGCGGTCGCCGTCGAGGTCGCGTCTCAGCGCGAGGACGCTGAGCGCTACGCCACCCAGCTGCGCTCCGCCGCGGACCAGGAGACGGCCGCGCTCAGGCTCGCCACCGACCAGGAGACCTCCCAGCTACGGGCCGATTCCGAGGACTACGCCGCGCAGACCCGCGCCGCCGCCGGGCGGGAGGCGCAGGAGTTGCGGTCGAACGCCGAGAACGAGGCCTCCGAGCGCCGGTCGGCGGCGGACCAGTATTCGCAGCAGGTCCGTTCCAACGCCGACCAGTACGCCCAGCAGCTACGGTCCGACGCCGAGCAGTACGCCCTGCAGATCCGTTCTGAAGCCGAGCATTACGCCCAGCAGACCCGGGCAGACGCGGACCAGTTCGAGCACTCCACCCGGTCCGCGGCCGAGCTCGCTGCGCACGAGTTGCGCAACTCCGCTGAGCGTGAGGCGACCGACCTGCTCTCCTCGACGAACCGCGAGGCGATCGAGCTGAAGGAGTCCTCCGACCGTTACGCCACCCAGACCCGCGCCGAGGCCGAGCGGGCCGCCTCCGAGATCTACGAGGAGGCGCGCTCCCGCGCCGAAGAGCTGACCACGCGTTCCGAGCGCGAGGCGTCCACACTGCTGGCCGAGGCCAAGAAGCAGGCCGCCGCGTTGACCGAGCGCGCCGAAGAGTGGAAGGCGGAGTCGGAGATCGAGATCGCCCAGCGGATCGAGGCCGCGGAGGCAGCCAACGCCGAGCGTTTCGAGTCGTCCAAGGCCAAGGCGGATCGGCTGATCGCAGAGGCGAACGCCCGCGCCGAGGAGGCCGAGGAGCGCGTCGCCCAAGCGTTGGCTCGCGCCGAGAAGTTGCGGCACGATGCCGACCAGCAGGCTTCCGACCTGCTCGCGAACGCGCGGCGCAACGCCGACAGGGTGTTGCAGGACGCGCGTAGCTTCGCCGAGCGGCACTTGTCCGAGGCGGTCGAAGAGGCCGAGCGGGAGCGCATCTCCGTGCAGCGTCAGGTCGACGACCTGAACCGTCAACGCGAGTCCATCACCGGTTATCTGGAAGAGCTGCGCGGCCTGTTGGGCGCGACGCCCATGCCGATCATCGACGGTGTGCTGGACTCAGCTGAACCAGCCCCCGCCATCGGCGCCGGGCCTTCGTTCGACAGCGCCCAAGCGTTGGACGCGCGTTCCTATGACCCGCGTCCGTGGGAGGCCGGCGCTTATGAGCCAGCCCCCTCCCCCTTCGGGGAGCCGCCCGCTGTCGCCGAGCAAGCGGAATTGTTCGCCCAGATCGAGTTCGAAGAGTCTGGCGACCAGGACCAGACCGCCTGAGTCTTGCTGATGGCCGGCGAGGATCCGCGCGCTGCCAGCTTGGCGGCCGCGCTCGCGCAAGAGCGCGAACGCGCGGCCGCCTTGCTGCGCCGCGGCGAGGCGTTGGCGGCCGAGTTGGACCAGGTCAGGGCCCAACTCGCGGACCAGTCTTGGCGCCAGCCCGGCCGGCGCCAGGGCCAGGTCGAGGAGTTCGCGGGCGTGCTCCAATCCGAGGTGGAGACCCGGCTAGCCCAGGTCAAGGCCAGAGCCGAGGAGATCGCGCAAGCCGCCGACGAGGGAGCGCGGCGCGACAGGGACACCGCCGCCCGCTCCCACGAGACGCTGCTGGGCTTCGCCCGCGCCGAGATCGCCCAACTACGCGAAACCACCGAGAGGGACGCGGAGCAGACACGCAAACTCGGTGTGCGCCGCGCCCGCGACATCATCGCCGAGGCGCAAAAGCGGTCCGGCGAACTGCGCGACTCCGCCAACAAGGCCGCCTTGGAGCGGCGCCAACTCGTGGTCCGTGAGTCGACCGCCCTGCTCGAGTCCGCCGAACGCGAGATGGAGACGATGCGGGCTGTGGCCGGGCGGGAGGCGTCACAGCTCCTCCAGTTGGCCAGGCAAGAGACGGACCAGTCACGCAGCGCGTCCAAGGGTCACGCTCAACGCGTGGTCGCCGACGCCGCGGCTGACTCCGCCGCCCGGCAAGGCCGGGTGCAAGCTGAGATGGATGAGTTGAAGGCGACCGCGCGAGTCGAGACGGACCAGATCCGGGCCGCGGCCGATCAGGACGCGGACGAGGTGCTCGCGGAGACCCGCGCTCTGGTCGACCGGCTGTTCACCGATGCGGAACGCTACGCCATGGCGGCACGCGGGCGCGCCGCCGAGGAGGCCGGCCAAGCCAGGGCTAAAGCCCAGGCGGATTCCCGCGTGCTGCGCGCTGAGGCCGAAGCCTATTCGCGCTCCATCCGTGAGGACGCGGACGCCGAGGCGTCCGCCCGCCGCACCGCCGCCATGGCTCAAGCCTCCACAATCCGCGACGAGGCGGAGCGCGACGCGTCCACGTTGACGACCCACGCCCGCATCGAGGCGAGCCAGATCCGCACGGAGGCGCACCAGGAGTCCACCGCCGTCAAAGTCGAGGCCGACGAATATGCCAAGAACACCCAGGACGCGGCCCGCCAGGAGGCGGATGCGTTGACCCGGGACGCCCGGGAGGCCACTCAGGCCGTCCTGGCCGAGGCGCGCCTTGAAGCCGACCGTGTGTTGGCCCACGCCAGGGCCGCCATGGAGCGAACAGAACGGGCCATCGCCAACCGCACACAAACCAACCTGGCCCGCGTCAACGAGGATCGCGAACGCTCCGTCAAGGAAGCGGAGCGGCTCTTGGCCGGCCCCACCGAGCAGCGCGCCGCCGCGACTCAGCGCCTCCTTGAGGCGCAGGAGCAGGCCAGCCAGATCATGGCCCACGCCGACGAGTACGTCGAGGTCCTGACCGAAGGCGCCAAGGAGGAGGCCGACGCGATCCTGGCCGCCGCCAACGCGGAGGCGCGCCAAACCATGGACCAGGCCATCTCCAAGGCCCAGGAGCACCGTCGGGTCATGCAGTTGACGATCGACAAGTTGCAAGTCCAGCGCCAGGCGCTCGACAACTACTTGGCCCGCCTGCGGCGGCTCGTCACCCGTAACCTGGGCGCCTGACCAGCTCCCGCGGCGCCCCGTGCGAAGCCCCCGCGCCCCTTAGCCGATCGCGCTCCGGTAGAACCCGCGCAGCGTGCGCGCCAGCGCGTTCGGCGCCTCTAACGGGCTGAGATGCCCCACTCCGGCGAACAGCGCGAACACCGCGTCCCACCCGAGCGCGTCCATCATCTCCTCAGCCTCCGCGACCGAGGTGAACGGGTCCGCCTCGCCCGCGACCACCAGCGCCTCCGTCCCGAAGGTCCGCAACGCCGCCAGAGAGTCGGCGCGTCCCGCCATGGCCTGCGCGGCCCAGGCCACACCGGCGGGCGTCGCCTCGAGGATCCACCGTTCCAGCTGCGGCGCCAGTCCCGGGTCGGCCGCGGCCGACTCCGCGGAGATCAGCTTGGACGCCATCGGGCGCAGCGAGGCCACCGAACCGGTGCGGAGCACCTCGCGCGCGGTGGCGAGCCGGCCCGCGCGCACCTCAGGCGTGTCCACTGTCGCTTTGGTGTGCATCAAGGCCACCCCCGCGAACAGCTCAGGGACTTGGCGCAACAGGCTCATGGCGACATATCCGCCCATCGAGACGCCTGCGATGACCGCCCGCGTGACGCCGAGTTCGCCCAGGCTGGCCGCCACCGCGCGAGCCGCCGAGTCGATCCCGACCGGTTCGACAGTCGGGCTGAGACCCGCCCCTGGCAGGTCGATCTCCAAGATCGGGAGGTCCGGCAGCTCGGCCTCCACCCGTACCCACATCGCTGAGGAGAGCGGGAAGGCGTGAAGCAGCACCAGCGGCGTGGTGCTTGCGGGCACGAGCGGCGCGGAGCCCTTCAAGCTCCCGGCGCCGCGCACGGCCAAGACGGTCATAGCGGTCTCCTTTTAGTCTCGCGTTCGTTGGTTGTCTCCGTGGCGCCAGCTTGGGCCGTTCCAGCGTGTCGGGAGCGGCGCCAGCCCGGGCCGCACCACTTGGACGATCCCGTCCAGCGCGTCCCGCACCGACCTCTCCCCGATCCACAGGTGGACGGCATCGTCCCCCACGACGACGCGGGCGCCAGGCACAAGCGCGAGCCGGGCGCGCGCTTCGGCCGGTCGCAGGAACTGGTCCCGTTCCGGGACCAACGCCACCACGGGTTTGCGGGCGGCCGCCCACTGGATGAGGTGCTCGGAGCGGGTGCGGCGCAACGGCGGCGAGATCGCGATCACGCCGCGCACGTCCAACCGCGCCCCGTGCGTCAAGGCCACCTCGGACCCGAACGACCACCCGACCAGCCACGGCGTGGCGAGACCCTGGCTGGCCGACCACTGGACCACCGCCTGGAGGTCGAGCCCCTCCGCGCCGCCGCCGTCGAACGTGCCCTGCGAACAGCCCAGCTGGGAACACGTCCCACGTGTGTTGAAACGGATCACCGCGAGCCCAGCCAACGCGGGCAGGCGCCAGGCCGCTTTGCGCAGGAGGTGCGAGTCCATGGAACCGCCCTGGGTCGGCAGCGGGTGGATCATGACGAGGGTCGCGCTTGGGGCGGCGCTGGGTGGCTGCGCCAGCTCGCCGACCAGTTCGAGGCCGTCGGCGGTGCGAGCCGTGAAGGGGCGGCGGTCGGCGGGCAGGATGGTGCTGGCGCCGATCTCGACACCGCCTTCGGCCGCCGTCAGGGCGTCAGTCCCGCAAGCCACGCCTTCCAGCCTAAGCCTCGATCCACCGATCCTCGCCTACTGCGCCGCCCCAGCCAGGCACGCTGGCCGTTCCTGGCCGGCTCAACAGGCCGCCGGCCTGCCATCGCCGGCCACGAACGCCCATCGCACCCGTCTAGTGCCGCTCGCCACGGCGATCATCGGTGGATCCAGGCTAAATCCCGCGCCGGTCCGCCACACCCCTCAAGAACCCAGCCCCCCAAGCGAGGTGCATGGTCGCGATCGCCAGCGGGAGGCGACGGCGTGTCTTCGGATCCAAACCGCTCGACTCGGCGGCCGCCGCGCCCACCACACCCAGCGCGTATAAGGCGGGCAGCGCCAGCGGCACGGCGTGTTTGGGGCCGCGCAGGAAGAACCCCGCCACGCCCGCGACGAGCCCCAGCCCGATCCCTGCCACCGCCACAGGCGGCGCGAGGTAGCGAGCGCTGGCCGTCTCGGGGTATTGCCGCATCACGTACCAGCGCCAACGACCGGTCTGATAGAACTGCCGCGCCAAGCCGCGCCACGTGCGCCGCGGCCGGTAGATCACGCCCAGCGCCGGGTCGAACCAGACCACCTTGCCCGCTTGGATCAGGCGGTGGTTCAGCTCCCAGTCCTGGGCGCGGCTGAATTTCTCGTTGAACCCCCCGACCGCCTCCAGGTCCGCGCGGCGGAAGGCGCCGAGGTACACGGTCGTGGCGGGGCCCGCCGCCCCGCCAGTGTGGAACGCGGCCGCGCCGATCCCGTAGGGACTCGACAGAGCTCGCGCCACAGCCTTCTGGAAGGGCGCGGTCCCCTCCGGCACCATCATGCCGCCCACATTGGCGGCGCCCGTGCGCTCCAACGTCTCGACGACGCGCTCGAGGTATCGGGGCGGCAGCAGAGCGTGCCCGTCCACCCGCACCAGATAGCTGTGCCGCGCCGCGCGCCAAGCCAGGTTGAGCCCCTCCGGGGTGCGCCCGCTCGGGTTGTCCACGAGCCTCAGCTCCACGAAGCGTTCCGCCAACCGCGCGGCGGCGTCCTCAGTGCCGTCCGATGACGGCCCCACCGCCATCACAACCTCAAGCGGGCCGCTGTAGCCTTGCGCGAAGATCCGCTCCACCGCCGCCTCGAGGTGGTCCGCCTCGTCGCGCACCGCTAGAAACACGCTGACAGCCGGCGAAGCCGGTTCGTGGAGGGTCATTCCGCCAACTCTACTTCTCCGGGGCGGCGTTGCGGCCGACGCGCGCCGTCGCCGATTAGCGTTATAGCGTGACCCCTTGGATGCGCGACCCCGAATACCTCGACATCCTGGCCGACGGCACCGTCAAACAGATCAACCCGTTCAGCGGCACAGAGGTCTGGACGGTCGCTCGGCGCGGCGCCCGCCCGATCCGCCGCGCCGAGCGGACGCCCACCCCGCTCGACCCCGCCCTGGCTGGCGCCCACTGCGTCTTCTGCGAGCGCCGCTACACGGACACCCCGCCCGAGAAGGCACGCCTGATCGCGTCCCCTTCCGGGACACCTGAGACGCGGCCGATGACCATGGCGTCCCAGCTGTTCGCGACGACCGCCGAGTTCCGGCGCGTGCCCAACCTGTTCGAGATCCTCTCGTTCGACTATTGGCGCGCCAACTACGGCTACGAGCTGCCCGCCGACCTGCGGGAACACGCGCGCGCTTACGTCGCGGAGCCGGAGGGCCGCGCGCACGTGGCGGCGGTCGCGGCCGCCAAGCTCCGCGCGTCTGGCGAGCCGGACGCGACGCCGGGCGACGCGGACATCCTCGCGGCCGCGGAGGCGTTCTTCGGGTCGACACACGACTTGATCGTCGCGCGGCGGCACTACCCCGTCGACGCGGTGGACGATGCCGTCCTCGCCGGTTCCGGGACTTTGACGCCCGCGGAGCACCGGCGCCTCATCGCGTTCACTGTGGCCGCGATGCGCGACCTGTATTGGCGCAACCGCTACGCGCGCTACGTCTCTGTGTTCCAGAACTGGCTGAGGCCCGCGGGCGCCTCACTGGACCACCTGCACAAACAGCTTGTGGCGATCGACGCTCACGGCGCGCAGTACGAGTTGGCGGTCGACTCGCTAAGGGCCAATCCGGAGGCGTTCAACGAACGGGCCGCCAACTACGCCGCCTACAAGAACCTGGTGATCGCCGAGAACGACTGGGCGCTCGCCTTCGCGGGTTACGGCCACCGCTACCCCACTGTCGAGGTGTTCTCCAAGTCGGAGGCGCCGGATCCGTGGCATCACACACCCGAGGAGCTGGCAGGGATGGCGGACCTGCTGCACGCGATGCACGCCGCGACCGGGCCGGACATCCCGACCAACGAGGAGTGGCACTCGCGGCCAGTGGACGCCACGTTGCCGATGCCGTGGCGAATCGTGCTGAAATGGCGCATCTCCACGGTCGCCGGATTCGAGGGCGCGACGAAGATCTACCTGAACACGATCGACCCGTACGCGCTGCGGGATCGCTTGGTGCCGGAGTTGTTCCGGCTGCGCGCCGCGGGCGCGATCGCGCCCGAGATCCGGATCGCGACTGAGGCGTCCTGCCGGCCGAATCCGTTGGCTTACACCGCGAATCGGGGTGGGCCGATCCGGGGGAGGCGCGGCGCCCGGTGACGGTTCGTCCCGCCATCTGACACCCCCTCAAGGGTCGGGCATGGGCTTAGCCTCGATCCACCGATCCTCGCCTACTGCGCCGCCCCAGCCAGGCACGCTAGACGCCCCTGACCGACTGGGCAGGCCACCGGCCTGCCATCGCCGGCCAGGAACGCCCATCGC
>JAITLE010000079.1 GCA_031278075.1 Bifidobacteriaceae bacterium
CCCTCGGGTTCCGCAACATCGCCAACTACATCGCCCGGGCGCTCCTCGACACCGGCGGATTCAGACCAAGGATGCGGCCCCTCCTCCAATGACCACTACACCCTCAAATGCGAAGAGCCGTCAAACCCAGCCACGGCGGCGACATGGGTGGGCGCTCGCCGAGCTGGGTCGCCGCCGCCGCTGGTAGGGTGACGCCGTGGCGCGCGAGGACAAGCTGCAAAGGCTCGAGCTGGTGGCCCGGCTCTATCACGAGGAAGGCCTGAACCAGGCGGATATCGCGAAGCGCCTCGGCGTCTCCCGGCCATTCGTGTCACGGATGCTGAGCGAGGCGCGAGAGGTCGGCATCGTCGAAATCACCATCCGGTCGCTGGCGCCCGCCTACTTGGCGTCGCTCCAACGCGCGAAGCAGGTGTTCGGCGTGCAAGGCGGGCGGCTGGTCGGCGACGCCGGCGAGGACGCCTTGACCAACCAGTGGCTCGGCGACGCGGCGCTCGAACTGGTCGACGATCTGGGCGGCGGCCGCCTCGGGCTGGGCTGGGGCCAGATGATCGGCGTGACCGTGGCGACGCTGGAGCGCCGCCCCGCGGCACGCACTCGGATCACGGACGTGGCGCCGCTGGTCGGCAACCGCGGGGTGCCCATCCGGAATTATCATTCCAACGAGAACACTCGGGTCTTCGCCCAGCAATGCAAGGCTCGGCCGCATTTCCTGCACACCCCGGCGCTCGCCGAGACGCGCGACGAGCTCGACCTGCTCAAACAAACCGCGAACTACCGGGCGGTGTACGCCGAATGGGAACGGCTCGACTTGGCGCTCGCCAACATTGGCAACCATCCGTCCACCCCAGATTTCGCGTCGGTCGCGCGTTACGGGACGCTGTTGGCGCGGCACCGCGCGGTGGGGCGTTTGATCGCATACTTCTTCGACCAGAGCGGGGCGATCATCCATTCCGAAAATGATTACGCGATCCAGATCCCGCTCGAAATCCTCGAAAAATGCCCCCGCGTGATCGGTCTTTGCGCCGCGAACGTCAGCCCGAAAGCGCTCGCCGGAGCGCTCCGCACGGGTCTGATCACACATTTGATCGCGCCGCGGGCCACCTTGGACGCGGCCCTGCAACGGTTTGGCTGAGCGCCAGCGCCGGGTGGACGGCACCGCGCGCCGGAATGGAAGGGAATCCACAGCGCACGATGCCGTCCGGCGGGGTCGGCCAGCTAAGCCAGCCGACCTCGCGAGAGGGGGTCTGGGGCAGCCGGCCCCTCCCGCGAGGCTTCAATCGGTCATCCTTGGAACAGCTCCAGGAGGACGCCGTCCTTGAAGACGAACACCATGCGCCCACCATCATCTCCGATTCCGGTGTCGAACACCACCTGGTCGGCGGCGTCGACATACGGCTGAGCGTCGTCCACTTTGTAGGCGACGTGGATGGTGCGGTGCATCACCTCGGGGAACGGGCCGCCTTCCTCGAACTTGAGGTACTCGTAGAGGTATTCGTTCTCCTCCGGGATGGACAGCCAGAGCTTCATGCCCTCGTTGTACGTCATGCCAGGGCGCTTCTCGGTGACGGGAACGCCGATATGCCAGAGCTTCATCGCCATTGTTGTGCCTTTCTGTTGCTCTCAGGGTCCTTGGGCCGCCTATTCGGCGGCCTCCTCGACGGGCGCGGCGGCCTTCGCCGCAGGCTCGACGTATTTGGCGTTGTACCAGGTCTGTTGGGTGACGGTGAGCCAGCCGAAGATCAGGCCCAGCACGCAGTAGACCGTCTCGGCCAGGAAGGTCTGCCCGAACATGCCCCACTGAGTCAGCCCCGAATCGAACGGGCAGTAGGTCATCACGCCGAAGAAGACGCCGGCGCCGACGAACACCGCCGGCACCAAGTTGACCATCTCTGGCCCGATCATCAGGTAGATCACCGGCGGGACCAGCACCAGCAGCACCAGCGGAACCGACCAGAAGCCGAGTGCCGAGGAGAGTTCGGTGCCGCAGAAGAGGATCAGGATGGACGCGACCATGCCGAAGCCGTAGCCGATCAGGGCCCGCGCGCCGCCTTTCAGCGTGCCTCCGGCGAGGAAATACATCGCCCAGGCCTGGAATGCGATCCAGCCGCCGCCACCCACCAGCGGCCCGATCCCGCCAATGTCGCGGACGATCATTTGGTCGACGATTTGGCAAGTCATCGCCAAAATGCCGATGAACATCGCGTTGGGAAAGAATTTCTTAGCAGTCATAGAGAAGTCCTTTGGTTGTTTTGGTTCCGGCGATACGAGCGACTCGGCGCCCGGTGGGGGCGAGCCACGCCGCGCGCCCCCACCGGCGCTGATTCTTGGCGGGCCGCGCCAAGCGGGCTCCTGGCCCGCTGCGCCTTAGGCGCGGCCCGCCGCGCCCCGGGTTGTCGATTCCCCCGGGGCTCACTTAGCTGCGGTGTCTTGGTAGAACTCGTAAGCGGCGGCGGCGGTGTATCCGGAATGCACCACCAGGCCGACCGCTTGGGCCATCGCCCCAGGATCAGCGGCCTGGAAGATGTTCCGCCCCATGTCGACGCCGTGGGCGCCCTCCGAGATGGCCCGATAAGCCATCTGCAAGGCGTCCGCTTCCGGGAGCTTCTTGCCGCCAGCGATCACGATCGGGACCGGACACGCGGCTGTCACGTGTTCAAACCCGTCGCAGTAATAGCTCTTGACCACATTCGCGCCGTTCTCCGCCAAGATCCGCGTGGCCAACAGGAAGAACTTCTCCGTCCTGGCCATGTCCTTCCCGACAGCCACCACGCCCATGGTCGGTATCCCGTAGGCGTTCCCCGAGTCGACGATCCGCGCGAGCAGGCCCAGCGAGTTCGCCTCGCCCGCGGCGCCGATGAAGGTCTGAGCGGCGAGGCACACGGCGTTCATGCGGATCGCGCCAGCGATGTCGCAAGCGAGCCCGCCGCCATCGGACATGTCATCGAAGAGCACCGACTTGTCGTAACCGACCCGAAGGCAGATCGGGTTTTGCACCGTGGGCGGAATACAGCTCCTGAGCGCGCCGCGGGCGCCCATCAGCACGTTGACATGTGGGGCCAGCGGCGGGATCACCACGTCGAGTCGCTCCAAACCTGATGTGGGGCCCATGATGTAGCCGTGGTCGAAGGCCAGCATCACAGTGTTCCCGCTCACCGGATCGAACATCCTGGCCAGCCGGTTCTTCATGCCCCACTCGAGGTGTTGGGCGCCCTTGACCGCGAAGCCGTCTCCCGTCGGCGGAGCGATGTCCAAGTGGTAGTCCTTGGCCACC
The DNA here is from genome assembly GCA_031278075.1 of Bifidobacteriaceae bacterium. Classification (GTDB taxonomy): domain Bacteria; phylum Actinomycetota; class Actinomycetes; order Actinomycetales; family WQXJ01; genus JAIRTF01. Next base: position 3,272 of record JAITLE010000079.1, read on the forward strand.
CTGGCGCCGTCGCTGTCCGCCATCTGCTACACCTTGGTGAGGTATGGCGTCAGGCAGGGAGCGTCCCAGTAGCGGAGCAGTTCCTCATCCATCCGGGCCATGAACATCTGGAAACCAGCCTGTTCCTGGACGGTCAGGAGTTCGCCCACGAACCGGGCGACGATCTCGACGCCCTTGCTTTCGAGGTACTTCTCGCACTCGCGGTAGATGATGAACAGCTCCATCAGTGTGGTGGCTCCGGCGCCGTTCAGGATCAGCATGACCTTCTCGCCCGGTTCGATCGACAGGTCGTCGAGCAGAGCCTGGACCATGATGTCGGCCGTCTCGTCAGCGGTCTTCATCGGCTGGCGACCGCCGCCGCCCTCGCCATGCTGGCCCATCCCGATCTCCATCTCGTCCTCGCCCATGTCGGCCAGGGCCGCGCCGGTCGAGGGATGGGTGGCGCCACGAACCGCCACGGCGAGGGTCGCCATGTTGTCCGCGAAGCGCTGCGCGATCGCCGCCACCTCATCCAGCGACTTGCCTTCGGCCGCCGCGGCGCCTGCGATCTTGTAGGTCGGAATGCAGCCGACCAGGCCGCGCCTGTCGTCCGAATTAGAGCGCGGCGCGTTCGACACGTCCTCTTGGGTGACCACTTTGACGCATTTGATCTCGGGGTATTCCTCGAGCTGGCGCATCGTGAGATTGCCGGTGAGCATGTCCCCGGCGTGGTTCAGCACCACGTAGAGGACGCCCTTGCCCTTGTCGGCCAGTTTGATCGCGTCGACACAGGCTTGCGGCCCAGGTGCGGCGAAGATGTCGCCCACCACCGAGATGTCGACCATTCCCTCGCCGACGAAGCCGGACAGGGCCGGCTCATGTCCCGCGCCGCCCTGGGTTACTATCGTGACGCGGTCGGCGCCGGGCAACTTGCGGTTGATCACCATGTTGTCCGCGCCGAGCTCGATTAGGTCGCCGTGCGACGCGACCAGCCCTTCGAGCAATTCCGCGGTCAGATTCTCTGGCGCGTTCATGAATTTCTTCATCCTCATAAGTGAACCTCCTTGTTCGCTTGTCTTGCTTCTTGATCGACGCGACCGGGGAATTCCCGTTTCGCGCCCGCCCGCCGTCAGGCGCGGCCCAGTTTGGCTAGGCCGTCGTTCAGGCCCTTGAACAGCAGGGACGTGCTTAGCGCCCCCGCGTCGGGCGTGCCCACAGTCTGCTCCCCGTAGCTGCGGGCACGCCCGAACCTTGCGATCATGTTCGCGGTGGCGTCTGCGCCCTCGGCCGCCGCCTGGGCAGCCGCGCCGAGGACCGCGACGATGCCGTCTCCCCGCGCCTCCCACGCCGCTTCAGCCGCGGGGGCCAACGCGTCCACCATCGTCTTGTCGCCGACTCTTGCTTTTGTGATTGTGCTCAATTCAGCGCGCGCGCCGACGATCATCGCGGCGAGAGTCGCCGCGTCGGTCGCCTGCGCGCCCGGGTCGAGGGGCGCCGCCAGCCCCAGGAACAGCGTGCCGTAAAGCGGGCCAGCGGAGCCGCCGCCGATCGCCATGACACCGTTCCCGATGCGCCTCAGCACCTGCTTGATGGTGGTGGCGTCCCCGGGCGTTTCGCCGGTCGCGCCCGGGGACCCCACTTCTCGGGAGATCAGGCGCGCGATCTTCCCCATGGTCACACCGTGGTCGCCGTCGCCGTAGGCCGAGTCGATCTCGCTGAACCGCTCGACGTTCTCAGCCCACGCATCCGCGACCGCCTGCAGGAGGATCCTCCAAGCACTCAAATCCAGTAACATTTGTAACCCGTCCGAGTTGGGGCGACCATTCGCGCCCCAGATTAGCGACGCGCGCGGTCCCGCACAAGACCTACCTGGCAAGCACCTTCGCCGGGACTCCCGACAGCCGCCGGCGGTTACGTATGTAACTCGATATCCCCGCACCCATGGGGTGGCGCGCTAGCGGGCGCCGCCTTGGAAGTTGAAGGCCGCGGCCGCTTTCTCGGCCGCGTCGGGCCAGCGCTCCGTCGAGACTTTGCCCTCGGTGTAGAACGCGACCCCTTCCGGGCCGTAGATGTGGAAATCCCCGATCAGCGAGTCCTTCCAACCCCCGAACGAGTGATACGCGACCGGCACCGGGATCGGCACGTTGACGCCGATCATGCCCACTTTGACGGCGCGCTTGAACGCCCGGGCCGCAGCGCCCGAGGACGTGAAGACGGCCGTCCCGTTGCCGTACGGGTTCTCGTTGATCAACCGGACGGCATCGTGCAAATCGGCTACACGAACCACCGCCAGGACCGGGCCGAAAACCTCCTCGCGGTAAACGCGCATGTCGGTGGTCACCCTGTCGAGGAGGGTGGGGCCGGTGAAGAAGCCGCCCTCCAGCTCAGCCGGCCGCTGCCCGCGGC
>JAITLE010000013.1 GCA_031278075.1 Bifidobacteriaceae bacterium
CCAAGACCGGCTGTCCGCAATTGTCCAAAAGGACCAGATCTGCCTCGTTTTGGGCAATTGCGGACAACCCCCCACCAACCCGGCGACGGCCCCGCAGCACACGCCAACCCGACCAGACGCATCCCCGCAGGTCAGCGGCTCGTAGGCCGGAACCGACCACCCAAGCCCCACCCAGCCGGCCAAGACCGGCTGTCCGCAATTGTCCAAAAGGACCAGATCTGCCTCGTTTTGGGCAATTGCGGACAACCCCCCACCAGCCCAGGCCGCGGCCCGCCACCAGACACGCCCGCCGCGGCCAGTGCGCGGCCCGGGCTCAAGTGATTAGACCGATCCGGCTCGGCGGCGGTAGAAGAGCGCGCGGGCCAGCATGAACGCGCCGCCATAACCCGCCCACAACAGCGCCAGCCCCGCCGGACCCACGGCCAGGAATCTGATCGCCAGCGCCACAGGCAGATAGCAGGCCAGCGCGATGGCCATCCCCTTGGCGAGGAACGCGTTGTGACCCGCCCCCAGCAAGATTCCGTCCAGGGCGAAAGCCCACCCGGCCAGCGGCATACACGCCGCGGTCGCCAGCAACGCCCCCGTCGCCGCGCCCCGAACTGCCGAATCGGCGGTGAACGCGCTGGGCAGCAGCCAAGACACAGCAGCGGTCAAGGCCCCGAGCCCGGCCCCCGCCGCCACCGAGAGCCGCACCACCACGCGTTTGACCTCGACCAGGCTGCCCGCCGCGGACGTGCCACCAGCGCCACGTCCACCACCCCCACCCCCACCAGCGCCACGCCCAGCGCCGCCACCCCCACCACCAGCGCCACGCCCACCCGCGCCACCCCCAGCGCCATCACCAGCAGCCAGGCCAGCGTCACCTTGCGCCTCGCGGGCGCCCAACGTCGCGCCCACCAGCGCTTGAGCCGCGATCGCGAGCGCGTCGGTGCACAGCGCCGCAAACGCCCAGACATTGGACACAATTTGGTGGGCAGCCAACTCGACCGCGCCAAACGACGTGGCCACCCACAGCGTCGCCAGCCCGGCGCCACGCAAGCAGCAGGTCCTCAACAACAGAGGAGCGCCCGCGCGCGCCTGCGCCCACACCCCCGCCGACCCGGGTTTGAGGGTCACTACCTCCCGCGTCGCGGCCCGCACCACAAGGCCACCTGCCCAAAGAGCCATCAAGACCTGCGAGATCACCGTCCCCAACGCGGAACCCTTGATCCCCCATCCCGCCGGGTAGCACAGCAAGTAGGAGACGCCAGCGTTGCACAGTCCGCCCGCCAGCGCCACGTGGAACGTCACCTTGGTGTTCTGCAAGCCCCGCAGCACCCCGACCGCGGCCAGCACCACCATCATCGCCGGCAAACCAAGCGCCGACCAGCTAAGATACACCCACGCCGCGCCGCCCACAGCCGCGTCCGGCCCGAACAGGCCCAGTAGTCGACGCCCCGCCAGCAGCAGACCGGCTTCGAGCGCCAAACCCAGGCCGAGCGCGAGCCACAGGGCGTCGACGCCGCGACGGACGGCATCGTGCATCCGCCCCGCGCCGAACGACCGCGCCACTTGTCCCGTCGTCGCGTACGCCAAAAAGACGCACAGGTAGACGCACGTGTCGAGCACCGTCCCGGCGAGGGCCAAACCCGCGAGCGGCGCCCGACCCAGATGCCCCACGATCGCGCTGTCCACCATCACGAACAGCGGCTCCACGGCGAGCGCCGCCAACGCCGGGACAGCCAGGCGCAACACGCGCGATCGAGCCGCCCCGCCGCCCGATGCCGACCGGTCCGGCCCGCCACCCACCGCCCAGCCCCCTGACGGGCCGGGCAAACGGTCCGCCGCCCCGCCGCCCGATGCCGACCGGTCCGGCCCGCCACCCACCGCCGAGCCCCCTGACGGGCCGGGCAAGCGGTCCTGGCCGTCTCGGCGCGGCGGCCCGGCCACTGGCGTCCGGCGGCGACGGCCCGTCACGGCACGCGCCGCAGCCACTCGGGGCGGGCGAACTTCCCTTCCACCAGCTCGGCGGCGCGGGCGAGTTCCGCGGCGGTCGGCTCGGACCGCTCCAAGGCGTGGAGCGAGGCGAAATGCGCGATCAACGCCTCGATGATCGCTTCCCGCGGCAGGCCGGTCTGCGACCGGAGCGGGTCCACACGCTTCGCAGCTGATTTGGCGCCCTTGTCGGAGAGCTTTTCGCGGCCGATGCGCAGCACTTCGAGCATTTTCGCGGCATCGATGTCGTAGGCCATGGTGACGTGGTGCAGCACCGCACCGCCCGCGAACCGTTTCTGGGCCGCGCCCGCGATCTTCCCGGCGGGGCTGGCGATGTCGTTGATCGGGAGATAGCTGGCGTCGATCCCGAGGGAACGCAACGCTCCGACGCACCAGGCGTCGAGGAACGCGTACGAGTCGACGAAGCTCATCCCGTCCACCAACGATTCGGGCGCCACTAGGGAATAGGTGATGGTGTTGCCTGGTTCGACGAACATCGCGCCCCCGCCTGAGACTCGCCTGACCACGGTGACGCCGTGGCGTCTGGCGCCGTCCTCGTCGACCTCATTGGCCCAGGACTGGTAGGAGCCGATGATCACCGCGTTGCTGGCCCACTCCCAGACCCGCAATGTGGGCCCGCGGCGGCCGGCCGTCAGCTCCTCCGCGTAGACCTGGTCTAGCGCCATCTGCGTGTACGCGTCTCGGGGGACATCCCTGATCAACGTGAACGTGTGGTCGCCCCAGGTCGAGGACTTGCCGAGCGCGCGCCGCGCGGCGATCGCCACCGCGCCGGCGTCGAATCCGACCAGCATGTCGGTGGGGGCGAGCGCGCGGCCGACGCGTTCCGCCAGAGTCTGGGCTGGTTCGTCGACTGAGGCGCCGTTGAGCGCTTCCTCCATTCTGGTCAGCGCGTCGTCGGGTTCGAGGAAGAAGTCGCCGGCTAGTTTGACGCGGGCGAGTTTGGCGTCCTGGACCTCGAGTTCGATCGCGACAAGCTTGCCGCCAGGGGTTTTGTATTCGCCGCGCATCGGATCAGGGTAGGGCGCCCAAGGTCGGGGCCACCAGTTGGCAAACGACGAGACCAGCTCCCCGCGCCCGCCCGAGCCACGCCCGCCCCCTACGGGCGGGCTGGTCTGTCAGGGTCGGCGTCCCGCTGGGCGGAGGCCACACCCCGCCCCTACGGGGCGGGCACGGGCGTCAACGGCGGTTCACCGGCGAGAACCCGTTCAACATTGTCGACAGCCAGCTGGCACATCCGGTCACGCGTGACCGCGCCAGCGCTCGCGATGTGCGGCTGCAACACCACCGAATCCAACTCCATCAGCTCGGGGTTGATGCGCGGCTCACCCTCGAAGGTGTCGAGCGCCGCACCCGCCAGCCGCCCAGACCGCAGCGCCGCGAGCAACGCCAGCTCGTCCACAATCCCGCCGCGGGCGGCGTTGACCAGATATGCGCCGTCCTTCATCGCGGCCAGCGCCGCCGCGTCCACCAGGTGGCGCGTCGCGTCCATAAGCGGCACATGCAAACTGACGACGTCGGCGAGCGCGAGGAGGTCGGGCCACGCCACGGCTTGCACGGCATCGTACGTCTGGCCTGGTCGAAGGCGCGGATCGTAAGCCACAACGCGCATCCCGAAGGCGAGCGCGCGCCGCGCCACCGCCCGCCCGATCCGCCCGTGGCCGACTATCCCCAGCGTGGCGCCAGCGCTGATGTCGAGCCCGAGGAACAGCCGCGGCCCCCACATCCACGGCGTGCCGGACCGCGCGAACCTGTCCGCCTCCACCACACGCCGCGTCACCGCGAGGATCATCGCGAAGGTGTGGTCGGCGGTCGCCTCGTCGAGCACGCCGGGTGTGTTGGCGACCACGACAGCGCGCCTCGAAGCCTCCGCCACATCGATGTTGTCGTACCCGACGGCGACGTTCGCGACCACCCGCAGGGCGGGACCGGCCGCGTCGAGGAATTCCGCGTCGACACGCTCGGTCAGCGTCACGATCACGCCCGCGGCGCCACGCGCTGCGCGCAGCAGCTGGTCACGGGCCGGCGGTTCGTCCCCGCCGCAGCTCACGGGACGGCGCCAAGCGGCCAAACGAGCCATCGCCGGTTCCGTCAGCCGCCGCGCCACGTGCACGATTCCGTCCGCGCCCAAAGCGGCATCGCCCAGCATTTGGCCGCTCACCCGGCAATCCTACGGGCCACGGCGCCGGCACGGATAGCCGATCACTGCGCTGCCACGCGGCAAGAGTGCGCCATTAGGGACTCGAACCCCAAACCCGCTGGTTAAGAGCCAGCTGCTCTGCCAATTGAGCTAATGGCGCGCGCCAAAAGACTCTAGCACGGATCGGCGGGACGACACGCGGCGTGAGACGCGACCGCGGGGACAGCGCGTGCCCGCCCTGAG
>JAITLE010000146.1 GCA_031278075.1 Bifidobacteriaceae bacterium
GGGAGAAGTGTAGGAATCGTCACGCCCACCCGCCTTAGGGCACTCCGGGAGGCGCGGCCCAAACTTCTCCGCTGGTCAATAGCGGGACCGCCACGCAGATCGAGCCGAAACCCCAACAAGCCGCGACCTGCTTGCCCCGCCGCTGACAGCCCGGGGCCAAACCCGGCCACGGCAGCGACATGGATGACTGTGAGTATGGGCGTGGCCGATCTGGGATTGGCTGGCAGGGTTGGTGTTGGTCCCCTGGCCGGGCCGGGTCAGGGTGATTCGGTCAGCGTGACCTGAGCCTCGACCTCGACGGGCCAGCCCAGCGGCAGCGCCGCGACGCCGTAGGCGACGCGGGCGTGGCGGCCCGCCTCGCCGAACACCGCCGCGATCAGCTCAGATGCGCCGTTCGCGACCCGCGGGTGCTCAGTGAAGTCGGGCGTGGACGCGACCATCACCGCCAGCCGGTCGAATTGCGCCACCTTGTCCAGGCCGCCTAGCGCGGCCCGGAGCGCGGCGAGGATGTTGACGGCGGCGAGGCGCGCGGCATCGTGCCCCTGGTCAGCGGTCAAGTCGCGGCCTAGCAACCCCAAGAAGACGGCGCGGCCATCGCGGGTGGGACCCTGGCCGGAGACGAAAGCGGTCCGGCCGCTGACGCGCACCGGGAGATAGGCGGCCAGCGGAGCGGCGGCGCGCGGCAATTCGATGCCGAGCGCGGCGAGCGCCAGCTCGGGAGAAGGCGGGGACGAGTCTTGGGTCATCCTCCGAGTCTGCCAGGTCGGACGCGAGTTCGGAATTCACTCCGGTGAAGTGGACGGAACCCTGCGGGAAATGATATTCGCCCCCAGCCAGGCGGCGCGCACAAGCGTTGCACGTTCGATGTCTGCACTTGCGCGCCGAGAGCCTTCGAGAATAACCTAGTGGCTGGCCGTCGGATCTTGGTGCGGCCGTAGTCCCCCCACGGAAGGGTCCGGTGTCATGGACGGTCTGCTCAGCGCGATAGGTTTCAATTCGCCGTTTTTCGGCGAGGTCGGAGAAGGCGGTTCGTTGACCGTCGATGTGCCGGTCACGGTGCGGGTGTTGGACACATCCGCGGGCGGGTTGCCGGTCACCGGGTTTGAGTGGTGGGCAGGTCTCGCGGCTGTCCTCCTGCTCGCCGCAGGGATCGTCCTGCGCGGCGCGGTCGGCCGGGCCGGGCGGCGGCTTTTGGCCACGACGGGTCTCGCGCTGGTCGTCGCCGCGGTGGTCGTCGCGGTGAGCAGCGTGCCGGCGCAGGCCGCGGCCGGCGACGCCGTGCTGGTCACGATCGACAAACACCAGAGCCTGACCGGGCAAGTCAGCGTCTCCATCGACGTGTCCGCGCTCGAGTCGAAGGTGGTCGACGTGGACAACACCACCCCAGCCGCGTTCGACGCCGCGTTCGCGTTGGACGGCATCGCCGTCGGATCGGCGCCGGTGCGGGTCGGGTCGGTCGCCGACAAGGACTTCGCTGGCGAGTTGGTCTACGTGCTGGACGTGCGGATAGCCGCCGACTTGGCGGTGGGTGATCACCACGCCGTCTCGCGGTTCACCGCGGTCGACGCCCGAGACGTGTTGGACGCGGTGACGGGCACCTTCGTCACCAAGTTGTACGACGGCACGGTCGCGATCAATCCGTTCGGGCCGGCGGCGTTGGTCGGCGTCCCGGCTGGGCAGGATGTGCGCCTGACCGCTGCCAGTTTCGCCCTGGCCAGTGCGGACGCCGGCGCCGCGGTGCCGGTCGAGGTGACGGCCGAAGGAATCACCGGCGAAGACGCGTGGCGGTATCGGCTGGGCTCGGAGTTGCGGGCGGTCGCGGCCGACGGCCTGACCCAAGCCGTCGTGGACGTCGCGCCGCGGGAGCTGCCGATCGCGGGGCTGACCGCCCAAGAGAAGGTCTATGACGGGGGCGTCGCGGCGGCGCTGACCGGCGTGGCCACGCTCGGTGCTGGCGTGGTGGCCGGCGATCAAGTGTCGCTGACGGTGAGCGGCACGCCCGTCGGGGAGTTCGCCGACAAAGCCGCCGGGGTGGACAAGCCTGTCACGGTGGACGGCGCGGTGTTCACGCTGACCGGGTCCGGCGCCGGCAACTACACCCTCGGTGAGTTCCCGGTCTTGACCGCGACCATCAAACCCAAGCCGTTGGCGGTGACTGGGCTGACCGCCCAGAGCAAGACATATGACGGAACCGTCCAGGCGAACCTCAGCGGGACTCCCGGATTGGACAGCGCCGCCGTCGTGGGAGGCGACTCTGTGTCCATCGCCGTCGCAGGCGCCCCCGTCGCGTCCTTCGCGACCAAGGACGCGGGCGAGGACAAGGTGGTGACCGTGTCCGGCCTCGGGCTTTCCCTCGCCGGGGCCGACAGCGGCAACTACACGTTGACGGCGCTGGGCCAGCTGACCACTGACATCAAACCGGCGCCGGTCACGTTCACGGGGACGGTCGCAGCCGAACGGGAGACCGGCGATGCCGTCGCCGCAAGCTTCACTCTCAGTGCGACTGGGCTGGGGTCTTTCAGCGGAGTTGTCGCGGGCGAGTCGTTGACCTTGGCCTTGTCCGGCATCACCGGGGTGGTTCCGGAGGGCGACCCGCCGAATTTCAACGTTGAGGGCACCTTCGACGCCGTGGTGACGGGGACATTCGGTTTGACGGCGGGGACGGGGACCAGCGTGGCGAACTACGAGTTGGCGGACGATCCGCCGGTCCGGGTGACTGTGGCGGGGTTCGACATCGTGCTGACGGCCACCGTGAGCGTGGCGGATCAGACCGTCGGCCTGAACAAGTATTTCGCCAACGGCTACACGGTCGACTGGGGCGACAACTCGACGCCTGAAGCTGCGGGAACACTGAACCATTCCTACGGCGCCACGGGCGTCTACCAGATCACGCTCGCGTCTGAGGAGACGGGCCAGCAGCGTTGGCGGTTCGGCTCGGCGGTGACGACGGGGCTGGTTCCGGAGGCCCGCACGAACGCGAGCAAGGTGGTGGTCGCGAAGATGCCGCGGATGGAGCGGTTCATGAACGCCGGGGCGCCGGGCGACAACTTCTTCGCCAGTTTCAACGAGGCGGGGGCCCTGTCCGGACTGCCCGAGGGGTCGTTCAACACTAAGGGGATCACCAGCGTCGGGGCCAACTACTTCGGCGCCTTCAACCTCCATGGGGCTTTGACGAGCCTGCCGGACGGGTCATTCAACACGAGCGACATCACCTCCGTCGGAGAGGAGTTCTTCCGCAGGTTCAACAGTTACGGGAGCCTAACCCGCCTGCCTGCGGGATCGTTCGAAACGGGGAATATCACCTCTGTCGAGGACCACTTCTTCTCTGCGTTCAACGACAACGGCGCCTTGACCACTCTGCCGGTTGGCTCGTTCGACACGGGGAATGTCACCTCGGTCGGGGACTACTTCTTCTCTGGGTTCAACCACAACGGCGCTTTGACCACTCTGCCGGTTGGTTCGTTCGACATCTCGGGAATCAACGGCGAGGCGCCCGACTACTTCTTCTACAGTTTCAACTCCGAGGGGTCCTTGCAGAGCCTGCCAGTCGGCTCGTTCGACACGAGCGACATAACGGTGGCAGGCGCCAGCTTCTTCGCCTGGTTCAACGAGTCGGGGGACTTGAAAACTTTGCCGGGCGGCGCGTTCACCACGAACGCCATCACCAAAGCGGGGGACTCCTTCTTTGAGTCGTTCAACGCCGGCGGGGACTTGGTCGTTCTGCCAGAAGGTTCCTTCAGGACCCACAACATCAACGCTGCGGGCGTGGGCTTCTTCAAGGAGTTCAACTATGAGGGACATTATCTGACAGCTCTGCCTTTCGGTTCGTTCCAGCTCAGCCCGATGAGTTCCGTTCCCGCTGAGTTCTTTAAAGGATTCAACAATTCTGGTGGCTTGACGAGCTTGCCGAACAGCTCGTTCAACACCAGTGCGATCGAGACCGTCGGGGCGGACTTTTTCGCCGCCTTCAATAGGTTTGGTCAGCTGACAAGTCTGCCGGAGGGCTCGTTTGACACCAGCCAGATCAAGGCCGAGGGGGGTCAGTTCTTCGCGTACTTCAACTATGGCGGCGCGCTTCAGAGCCTGCCGGTCGGGTCGTTCCAGACGAACGGGCTGGTCCAGGTCGGGGACGGGTTCTTTCGGCAGTTCAACTCCTCAGGGAAGTTGACTAGTCTGCCGGCGCTGTCTTTCAACACCACAGCGATCAAGACTGCGGGTCGCTATTTCTTCTTCGCGTTCAACTCTAGCGGCGCGTTGACGAGCCTGCCCGAGGAATCGTTCGACACGAGCTCTATCACCGCCGTTGGAAGCTCCTTCTTCGCGAGCTTCAACTCCGAGGGCGACTTGACCCATGTGCCGGTCAGCTTCAAGTGGCCGCAGCTGACGCTGGAGCAGGTCGACCTGGCCGGCAACTTCCAGCGGGCGTTCAACTCGTCGACGTTGATTGACAGGGAGGCGGCGCATATCGTCAACGATTGCCCGGCGCCGTCCGAAAACAGGTATACGTTTAATTTCGGTCAACCGGGAACTACCGGGCTTCCTTACAGTTGGCTGGGCTCTTGACCGCCCGCGGCCGCCTGGGACGAGGACCTGGGGCCGGCCAACTGGGCGATCTCCACCAGGTTCTGCCATTCGTCGAGCAGTGAGGAGTCCACCTCCCGGATGGTTTGCGCAAGCCATTCGACGGTGTCAGCGAGCTGAGACCGCGCCGCGGGCGGCGCGGTGCGAGCCAGGGCGTGATAGGCGTCGGTCAGGTAACGCAAGAGGACGCCCTCGGATCGGGCCAAGCCGTAGCGGGACACGAATTCATTGAAGGTCTGCGCCCGTTCGCGCATCTCACGCACGATCGACTTCGGCGTCAATTCGTGAGGCGCGACCCATGGGCGCCCGCGGCTGTACAAGGTCAGGGCGGCCTCCAAGAATTCGGCCAACGGGCGTGGATAAGTCACGTCGTCGAGAGCGTTCATGCGTTCCAAATAGTCCATCCCCTCCGCCTTCATGCGGGCCAGCGCCTCCGTCTTCGCCGCCTTTTCCTGCGCGATCAGGATCGCGACCGGCGGCTCGAGCGTCGCCTCGAAGACCGAGACCACATCCAACGCGTAGTCAGGTGATGCCGGGTCCAGCAGATCGCACGCGGCCAGCCCGAACAGGGCGAGCGGCTGGCTGAGCGTGAAATCGTCCGGCAGCTCCACCGCGAGGGCGACCCGGCCCGGCGTGTGTGTGACCACGCCGGCGACCTTCAGCGAGTGGTAGATCCGGCACGCGTCCCTGACCAGGGGATTACGAGGACGCCGCGGCTCGTGGTTGTCGGTCAGCAGGCGCCAAGCGGCGCCGACCGGGTCGTCGGCGCGGGAGAACAGCTCCAGCACCATCGCGTGCGTGACGCGCATCCGGGAGGCCAAAGGCTCCGGCGCGGCGGCGACCAGTTTCTCGAAAGTCTCCTTTGACCAGGACACTTTGCTCTTCTCCCGTTGCCCGATGCCGTCCGCTGCGCCGCCTTGCCCGCCCGGCCGGCGCCCGCCCACGCCGCCCGAACCCCCTTGGGGCGATCCGCGCGGAGACTTCGGTTTGCGGCCTGCCGCCTCGTCACGGATCGCCTTGGCGTTCGCCCAGGCGCGGTCGATCTCGTGTTCGGGCGCTTGGACCACCACGTGGCCCTCGGTGTCGAACCCGGCCCGGCCGGCGCGCCCGGCGATCTGATGGAACTCGCGGGCGCCGAGCCTCCGCTGGCGCCGCCCGTCAAACTTCACCAGCGAGGTCAACACAACCGTCTTGATCGGCATGTTGATCCCGACGCCCAAGGTGTCGGTGCCGGAGATCACGCTGAGGAGTCCCTCGCCCGCGAGTTTCTCCACCAGCCGGCGGTATCGGGGCAGCATCCCGGCGTGGTGGAGCCCAATGCCTTTGCGCAGGAGTTTCGACAGCGTGGCGCCGAAGCCCGCGCCGAACCGGAAGTCGCCGATGCCGTCCCGCAACGCCGCCTGCTGCTCCTTGCCCGCGAGCGGCAGGGCGCCCATGAGACCCGCCAACTCGACAGCCTCGCGTTGCGTGAACTGCACCACATACGCCGGGGTCAAGCCATCCTTGACCAGGCCGGTGATCAGCTGGGGGAGCCGGGTCACCTCATAGGCGAAGGTCAGCGGCACGGGCCTCGGGGCGTCGGTGATCGGGGTGGCGCGGCGCCCGGTGCGCCGCTCCAAGTCGCGGACGAAGAAGTCGACGTTCCCCAAAGTGGCGCTCATGAGCAGGAACTGGGCGGTCGGCATCGTGAGCAGGGGGACCTGCCACGCCCAACCGCGGTCGGGGTCGGAGTAGAAGTGGAACTCGTCCATGACAACGGTCGCGAACGGCGTGGCGGCGCCTTCCCTCAATGCGCGATTCGCCAGCACCTCGGCGGTGCAACAGATGACGGGCGCCTCCGGGTTGACGGTGGCGTCGCCCGTGGCGAGTCCGACGCGTTCCGGGCCGAACAGGTCGATCAATTCGAAGAATTTCTCGCTGACGAGGGCCTTGATCGGGGCGGTGTAGACGCCGCGCCGGCCGGCGGCGAGCGCGAGCGCGAGCGCCCCGGCCGCCGCCAAGGACTTGCCAGATCCGGTCGGGGTGCCCAAGATGACGTGTTCGCCGGCGGCGAGCGCCACCAACGCGTCCTCTTGGTGCCGGTACAGACTGAAACCCTCTTGCTCGGCCCAGTCCGTGAACCCGTACAGGGCGTCTTCTGCCACAGTGTCGGCCGCGTCCTGGCCCCCGTCCGGCAAGTGGTCGATCAACACACCACAACCCTAGGCGGGTCTGCGCGGCGCTGGGCGCGGCGGAGCGGGCTCGCCGTCCACGGCGGCCGGAGCGTGGGCGCGCGAGTGGGCGCAGCTCGGCCCCAGCGCCCGTCGGCTTGGGGGAGCGTGGCGCCATGGGCCAGCGGAGAGGTTTGGGCCGCAGCGGCCAGTGGGCCCAGATGCGGGCCGTGACGCGCCGAGTGACGGCGCCGACGTGGGGGCCATGGCGGGCTGGTCGGGCCGCCGTCGCGGTTAGACTGCCTCGGGTGGAGGCGTATGTTCACGGCCACAGTGGCGCGGTGGCGAAAGCGCACTCCGTCAGGACCGTCGCCAACTCGGCGCCGCACTTGGCTGGACGGTTGCGGCCAGGCCTCCGGGTCCTTGACGCGGGCTCCGCGTCCGGCGCGTTGACCAGGGATTTGGCGGCTCGCGTGGCGCCGGGCCGGGTCACGGCTGTGGATCTGGCGCCGGATGTGGTCGCTCAGGCGCAGGCCGACCCAGCCCGTCCCTCGAACCTGGAGTTCCGCGTGGCGGACGTGACCGCGTTGCCGTTCGGTGACGCCGAGTTCGACGTGGTCCACATGCATCAGGTGCTCCATCACCTGTCCGAGCCGCTCGCCGCGATCCGCGAGCTGGCGCGCGTGGCACGGCCGGGCGGGATCGTCGCGCTGAGGGAAGCCGACTACGGCGCCGCGTTCTGGTTCCCGCCGGCGCCCGCCTGGCAGGCCTGGCGAGAGTGCTTTCAGCTAGTTGGCCGGGCCAGCGGCGGGGAGTTGGACGCCGGCCGGCGTCTGCGTGCCTGGCTTGACGCGGCCGGCCTCACGGCGTTCGCCCAGTTCAGCGGATCGCTGTGGACCTATCCGGGCTTGGCGCCAGCCAGCGAGATCGCCGCGAGCTGGGCAGACCGCTTAACCGAGGCGCATTTCGCGGGCCTGGCGGCGGCCGCCGGCGTGGCCGACGAGTCCTCCCTGGCCGCGACCGCCAAGGGTCTGATCGAATGGGGCCGTTCCCCGGCCCCGTTCTTCGCGATCCCGCACGTCGAGGCGCTGATCCAACTTCCGGGCTGACCGCGGGGCCAGGCCGAACCGTGCCCGGACCCAGGCCGCCGCCGGCCTGGCGGCGGGCCGACATCTGGGATCCGACACCCCAGGCCGGTCGCCGGAGCGGTCGCCGGGCCGCGCCGCCGACCGCCTACCCTAGAGGGATGCGAATAGCGCGTTTCACGCTCGGGGAAGACCCGGTCTACGGGGTGGTCCAGGGCGAAGAGGGCGAAGAGGTGGTCCACGCGGTCGGCGGCGATCCGCTCTACACGGAGATCACCCCGACCGGCCTCACCTATGACCTGCAAGACGTGCGCCTCCTGGCGCCGGTGATCCCCAGATCCAAGGTGCTCGGCGTGGCCGGCAATTACCGCGGCCTGGCCCGCGCGGCCAATGACCGGGACGGTGACCCGGCCAATGACCGGGACCGTGACCCGGCCAGCGACCCGGCCAGCGACCGGGCCAGCGACCGGGCCAGCGACCCGGCCAGCGACCGGGACCGTGACCCGGCCCGCGGCAACCGCGACCCGGCCCGCGCCAACCCGACCCGCGGCCAGGCCGTGCCCCCACCACAGCGCGCGCCGATCTGGTTCAGCAAACCGAACACCTCCGTCGCCGGCCCCGGCGACCCGATCGTGCTGGACATCCACGAATCGGCCCCCGCCTACCACGAAGCGGAGCTGGCGCTGATCATCGGGCGGATCGCCAAGGACATCCCAGCGGCGGACGCGCCCAAGGCGATCCTCGGCTACACGGTCGCGGGCGACGTCGGCTACCGCCACGATCTGCGGGGACGTGACGAGGATGGCGCCGTCGATCTTGACGGAATTGAACAGCGAGATCTGGACATCGCCGGTGCCCGGCGGCGTATCGACGATGAGGTAATCGAGCGGCGACCACAGCGTCTTCTTGAGCAGATGGTCGATCATCATGTGGACAAACGGTCCCTTCCAGAGCACGGAAATGTCCCGCCGGATACCGTTGCCGAGCGAAAGAGTCTCGA
>JAITLE010000149.1 GCA_031278075.1 Bifidobacteriaceae bacterium
GGGCGCGCCTCCTGGCCCGAGAGCTCGATCGAGCCGACGCTGACCTCCCACTCGGGCACGCGCAAAGGATCGGCAAGGAAGTCCCAGACCTGTGCGGCTGAGGCGGGGACGAATGTCTCCTGAGTGCCGGTAGTCCTGCCCTTCGACACGCTCGGCTCAGGCGCTGTCGCCACACCACCTGCAACGCTCCGGTCGAGGCGTTCCAAGGCTTCCTGCGGCGTCGCGTCGAGCCGGTGCAAAATATCCGCGATCAGACCGCTGGGCTCGGCCAGGAGTTCACGGAGCACCGCCGCCGCGCTGCCATCCCGACTCTTCCCGCCCGCACGCCCGATCAGGTCAGCGGCGCGCTGCTTCAACTCGTACCCATCGGTCTCGTGAAACACGATCCGTCCAGGATCGGGCAGCACCGCCCGCACGCCCAGGGACGCCAGCTGCGCGTCATGCTGCTCGCGCACCGCCCGGCGCGCATCATCGATGCCGATCCCCATCTCCCGGAGTACGCGGCCCGCGACCTGATCCGACAGCACGAGCGCAAGGAAGAGGTGCTCGATGTCCGCCTCCCGGAGCCCCTGCCGCGACGCCTCTTCAAAAGCCGTCAAGGACAACACCTGACTGGTCTGTGCGGCCTGAACGAACTTACTCATGACTTCCTCCTGGCAATCGGGATCGAGGGATCGACCCTCTTGGAATGCTTCTTGTGCGCGGCCTGGCGGCTCACCCCAAGCGCATCGGCGATCTCCTGCCACGTCATCCCCGCCCGCAGCGCCGCCTCGACTTGCCGCAACTCCAACGTGTCCGCAAGCACCCGCAACGACGCGACAGCCCGCAGCCCCGCTCTCGGATCAGTGGTGTCCGCCGCGACCTCGGCGACCTGTGAAGACTCCATGCTGTCAACCTACGTTGCAAACCTGCGCCTGTCAACCTGGGTTGCAAATTGCGGATGCGGGACATCGCCTGCACGGAAGAGGCGGCCGCACGGAACCGACTGATCCCCGGTCGACAGGCCTTGCTCGCAGCTTCGGCGAGCACAACCCCAACCAAACGGCCATCGCTGGGTCAGGATCGACGCGAGGAATCACACCGTGCCCCGAGCCATATCGGAGGCAGTGCGTCTACCTATGCAGCGCGGTAACGAGGGAGACCCACAGGCACAGGTGCATATTCCGTTCGGATGGGGCCGTGTTTATGGGTGAGTTGAGCCGTTCTGCTGGTGTTGGTGAGCCGGTGCGCTGGTTGGGTCTGAGCCGCGCTGCTGGTGGGGTGAGCCACCAGGGTGGCTCACCCCGTCACGCAGGCGTCAGTCTGCGGCTTGGTTGAAGTGCTTGCGCATTGATTCGGCGCAGTCGAGCACTGTCATGTGGGCGTTGGTGGTGATCCTGTCCACGATCGCGTCGGCGAGGATCTTCTCCTCCATCCGGTCGTGCCAGTTGCCGGGCGCGAGCTGGGAGCAGAAGATCGTCGAGGCCGCCCGGTGGCGGCGGTCGATGAGGGTGTGGACGTTTTGCACTTGCTCGCGGCTCGGGCTGGTCAAAAACCAGTCGTCCACGACGAGCAGCTGGACCCTGGTGAGCTGGTCGAGGCAGCGTTTCTTGTCTCCGAGGCGGTCAGCGACGGTGATCCGGTCGAACAGCTCGGATGCTGTCAGGCACAGCGCTGTGTGGTGCTGCTGGCAGGCCTTGTTCGCCAGGGCGCAGGCCACATAGGTTTTCCCGGAGCCGGTCGGGCCTTGGAGGACCACGTCTTGCCGGTTGGCCATGTACCCTCCGGTGGCCAGGCGGGCGAGGAACTCGGTGTCGAGCGCGCGGCCCGGCATGGCTTTGACGTCGGCGAGGTCCGCGTCGGGCTGCGCGAGGCGCGCTTGGCTGCGCAGTCTGCGCAGCTTGGAGCTGCGCCGCCTCTCCCATTCCCAGTCGACCGCCATCTTGATCAGCTCGGGGCCTGACAGCGGCGCCTGGCCGGGAACCGCGCCGCAGTGCTCCAAGAACTCGGCCATCCCGGACAGCCGCATCGCCTTGAGGCGGTCCATTGTCTGCTGGTCGATCATCTCTGGGCGCCTCCCCGGGCGTAGTAGCCGGCGCCGCGGACGAATCCTTTGGCGCCGAGCGGCGCGGCGGGTGGTCGCGGCGGCGTGTCGGGGACCCCCGACCATATCTTCTTGACCAGCGTGTACGACGGGTTCGGGGCCGCGTCCAGGGCGCGCCGGCACGCTTCTTCGAGTCTGGGCTTCCCGCCGTTCTTCTTCGCCAGGGACAACAGCCCCAGGCACGACCGGTAGGACTGCTCGACGATCTTGTGGGAGGCGAGGACCGCCTGGACCACCTGGACGCAGAACGGCCCGACGGTCGCGGCCCACTGCTCGAACCGGGCCGGCGACCAGTCCGCCAGCTGGTGGCGGTGCGCCGCCGGCATGTGCTCCCGGACGGTCGAGTAGGCGCCGCGGGCGGCCTTCAGCCTCGGATGGGAGGCGACGCGCTCCGGCCCGTCGAACAACTCGACGGTGTGCGAGGTCACCCGCACGTCCAGGGTCTGGCCGATCAGCCTGCTCGGAGCGGAGTAGAAGTTGGCCAGCACCTGGACGTGGTAATTGGGTCCCACTTTCGCCTTCCTCAGATCGGCCAGCTCGAACCGGGTCTTCGGCAGCGGCCGCAGCAGCGCCCGCTCGTCCCGCTCGAACACGATCAGCCGGGAGTCCTCGCGTTTCTGGAACGGCTTGGCGTTGAGGCGGCCCGTCTCCTCGAAGACGGCCTCGTTCAACTCCGCGAGACCCACGAACCGCCGGTCCCGCAACGCGGCCGCGACCCTGTAGGCGACATGCCTGACGCTGCCCTCGGCCAGAGATTTGTCGCGGGGGCGCCCCACACGCGCGGGGACCACCGCCGTCCCGTAGTGCTCGGCGCATCTCGCGTAGGCCGGGTTCAGCGCCGGCTCGTACCGGTCGGCTTTGGACACGCCAGCGCGGAGATTGTCCGGGACCAGGATGCGGGCCGCTCCGCCGAAGTGCTCGAACGCGGCCACATGCGCGTCGACCCACGACCCCAGCCTCATGTCGGCGAACGCCTCCACATAGGCGTAGGCCGAGTACGGCAGCGCCGCGACGAACAGCCACGCCTCCCTGGGCTCGCCCGTCGCCGCGTCCGCGTACGCCATCGGGTCGCCCGCCCAATCGACCTCGACCGCCTCTCCGGGCGAGCGGACCATCCGCATCGTCGCCCCTGTCACCTGCGCCCATGTGCGATACTGCTCCGTGAAGTAGGAGTACGCGTACGGCGCCTGCCCGCCGGCGCGGCACTTGTCGCAGTACTCGGCCCACAACAGCGTCAACGTCACATGCCGGCGGCCCATCTCCCGGTGGACCTTCTCGAAGTCCGGGGCGGGCCGGCCGGCGCCCTGACCGCCCGCGTCGCCGAGCAGGAGGCGGCGGGCCTCGCCGGAATCGAGGCCCGCCACATCCTCCCAGCCGACGCCTCTCGTTCTCGCGGCCAGAAACGCGGCCGCGACCGTGTTTCTGGAACAACCCAGCACGTCCGCGATGCCGCGCTGGCTCACCCCCTCCGCGCGGAGTTGGAGGATCCTCTTGTAGTCGACCATCGTCGGCTCCTTTCGTCGCGCCGCGCCCCCCATGGGCGCAGCCGACGAACAGTCAACAACCCCGGCTCACCCCGTCAGCGCCATGGCCCACCCCCAACCAGCGCGGCGGCTCACCCGCACCAGTACGGTGGCTCAACCGCTCCGGAACAGCGGCTCAAAACGGTCGAAGTATCCACACTGGTGGCCTCGCTGCTGCGGCAAGGCGCGACGCCACGGCTGGCTGCGTCACCTCGGGTTTCGGCCTGGGTGCCCGTCTTTGGAACAGACGCATCGTCCGCCTATCGGACGAGCAA
>JAITLE010000155.1 GCA_031278075.1 Bifidobacteriaceae bacterium
GCTTGGCGACCATCATCGCCGAGGCGGGCGAGCATTCGGGTTCGCGTATCCAGGCGCGCAAGGCGGCCGACCACGGGCGGCAGGTGATCCTGGCGGAACAGGTGGCGGCCACGACCGGAGGGGGGGCGGCGATGGCGGGTGAGCCAGGTGTGGCGGTGGCGGGCTCGGAGCGGGAGTTGGCGGCCGCCATCGACCAGGTGTTGGAGGACTCCAGCGACGGCTTCTTGGAGTCCCTGGGGTTGGCGCCGGCGTGAGGACGCCTCTCGGCGACGAGGCGTTCGCGCGCAGGTACGGACGCTACCTTTGCAGCGTCAGGCCGGGTCTGCCGCCGGATGGCGGGCGGCCCGGCACTTGCCGGGTGTGCGCCGCTCCTGTCAGCGCCGACTACGACCGGTGTCCCCGCTGCGATCCGGTCTGGACCTGGGCCAAGGCGGAGGCTGCCGCGTTCCCGTTGGATCATGTGGCGTTCTTGACTTACACCGTCGAGGGCAGCCAACTGGCCGCCAAGGCTGTCCCCGCCCGGGTCGATGAGACCCACGAGCGTAGTGGGCGCCAGGCCTACACGGTCTTGAAAGGCTACAAAGCCGACCCCAGGGCGGTGGAAGCGATCCTCAATATCGAGGGCTTCCGGGCGCTCGATGTGTCCATCATCGAGGCCGTCGTCGCCAAGAGCGAAGCCGTCAAGAAAGCCAGGAGGGATAAACAGGAGTCCGGCGAAAACATCTCCAAGGAGGAGAAGAAGGAACTCCCCGCCGAGGAGAAGGAATACAAGTCCAAGCGAAAGCAGATTCAGGAGAAGCTGATCAAGTTCGCCACCCGCATCCCGGTCTTCATGTACCCGACCGACTACCGCGAGAATACTCTGCGTGACGTCATAACCATGATCGAGCCGGGCCTGTTCCGAGCGGTCACCGGTATGACCATCGCAGACTTCGAACTCTTAGTCAGTCTCGGCGTCTTCAGCGCCTCCCAGATGAACCAGGCGGTGTTCGCCTTCCGTCGCTACGAAGACGCCTCCCTGGCCTACACCGGCCTAGACTCCCACCCCAACCTCAGCCGCTACGGTCTGTACGACACCGTCGTGGCCCAAGAAGTGTTGGCCGGAAGTGGGTAACACCGGTTCGAGACGAAAGTGGCGAGTGGCAGAGCGCGAGTGTCGAGAACAATGGAGAACAGGATGAAAGAATGCGCCCAGGGCGGCTGCCGGAAGCCACTGCGCCCAGAATTCGCGTTTCTCCACGGCAAAGCGGACGGCTCAACCGGAGATGGAATCCTCTACTCTCACGGACACCAATTCGGGGAGCCTGTGTCGAAACTGCGCGGCCTAGTGGATCGCGCCGAGGAGTACGGAATCCAATACTGGCGCATCGAAGAGATCAACGGCACCCTGTACGTGCTCGACATGCAGAAGCCGTCCGCTCGAGTAGTCACCCGCAAGGCCACTACCCATAGCGCCGCCCCAAGCGCTTACTTGCGCGCTGGAGAACCGTTCTGATGGCATCGTCCGGAAGCCATGGTTCAAGCGCCCAGAATGGCAGCATGGATATCAGCTTCGTCCTGGACACCAACGCCTTCGTCGCGATGGAACCAACGTCCACTACTGCGGAACCTAGCCTCGTGTATGGTGCCGATTTGGCGCGGTTCGCTTCCCAGCAAGGCCACAAGCTCTACCTGGCTCCGGCAACCTTGGATGACATCAACAACGATCCCGATCCGAGGCGCAAGAAGACGAACCTGGGCCTTGCCAAGAAGTACACGCTGCTCGCCGATGTTGCGCCGCCTTCCGATCTCCTGGCCGCCCTCGGCCAAGTGCCATCGCCTGCCGGACAAAGCATCAACGACGAGATCGACCTTCGGATTCTGGCCCAGGTCTGGAGCAACGCCGTCCACTACCTCGTCACCAACGACATCAGGCTCCGCAAGAGAGCCGTCCGCGTTGGCTTGGGAGATCGTGTTCTAAGCCTCGCGGAGGCCGCCGCCTTGTTGGCAAGCCGAGTCAAGCTTGAACTTGTCCCGCCACCGGCAGTGCGGAAGATCAAACGTTATGAGCTTGACGCCACCGACCCCCTGTTCGGCTCACTGCGACTGGACTACCCGGAGTTCGACGCGTGGTTCTCCGACCCAGGTAAGTCCCAGCGTCCGGCTTGGGTCATCGACCAACCCCAGGGCGGGTACGCCGGCCTGATGATTCTGAAGGAAACATCCGACAACGAGTTCGTTTCCAGCGGGAAGGTGCTGAAAGTGTCCACCTTCAAGGTAGTCCCAGACGCAAGAGGCCGTAGCTACGGCGAGTTACTGCTGAAGACACTCTTCCTAGAAGCCAAGAGCGGTGGATGGGATGGCATCTTCGTCACCGTCTTTGCCGAGAAGCAAACGCGGCTCGTCAACCTTTTCACTGATTTCGGATTTGAGGAACTTCCTGCCAAGACAACAAGGGGAGAACTTGTCTTGGCCAAGAGCCTCCGACCAGACAAGAGATACCTTCAGCCGCTCGATTACCATGTGAGTTTCGGCCCGCCCGCCATCGCTCCAGACTCCTCCGTGTTCGTCATTCCAATAGTCCCGGCTTGGCACGACATCCTGTTTCCCGACTGGAACGCCGCCGGGAGGCTGCCCATAGACGAAAGCCACCGCTCGTACGGCAACGCGCTCCGCAAGGCCTATGTCTGCCAGAGCGGGAGCAGACGGCTCGCCAGGGGTTCTACTGTCGTTTTCTACCGCTCAAAGGACGAGCGAGCCGTGACGGTTGTCGGTGTTGTCGAGGACACCAAAGTCTGTCCGGACCCCAATGAGATCTTTGCCTTCGTGAGTAGGCGAACGGTCTACTCGTTGAATGATTTAACTGGCATGGCGGCGAGAGGAACCCGTCCGCTGCTTGCGATCCTGTTCCGCCAGGACCGACTCATTGATCCGGCCTGGAGCTTCAAGACGCTCCAAGAGCATGGAGTCATCAGGGCGGCCCCCCAAAGCATCGCTAAAGTCGGACATGGAGGGACGACGTGGATTCACTCGCAACTGGCCGCATAGCCCTCATGTCGATCAAGCCGCAATACGCCGAGGCCATCCTTGCTGGGACGAAGCGGATCGAATTCCGCAAACGCAAACTCGCAGACGACATCTCCGCAGTCGTCATCTATTCGACTTTGCCGGTCGGCCAGATCGTTGGAGTGTTCAGCGTCCTCACTTGTGAGATTGCCAGCCCGACTGCCTTGTGGGAGAAGCATCGCCACCACGCGGGTATAGGTCGAGCGGCCTACCGGAACTACTACCGAGGCAACAGCACCGCAGTGGGCATCCTGATAAACGATGCTCTCGCGCTGGACGTCCCCGTACCACTACCCCAAGCGTGGCCATCTGTTCGCCCGCCGCAGTGCCTCGCCTATCTGCAACCAGCCCCATCCCTGTCCGAAACGATCACTCGTCTGTTCCCCCCTCCACTGGGCGCGTTCGCAGGTACTCGTTAGCGGTGTATTCGGGTCACCTGGACGGTGTACCGCCCGCTCTTTCGGTGCGGGAAGACGCGCAAAATCCGGTAGCTGGGTAACGCTATCCCGCTGTCGGGGTAACGGCTGGCTCGGCTTCAACCGCAGTTTGGAGCGCAGGGTAGACGCCGTGGCCGACACGCTCAAGCAGTTCGCCCGCAGCAAGACGGGCGACCTGAAGTCTTCTGATCCCACGGGCGGTGGCCTGGGCGGTCGTCACCATGCCCCACTGGCTTGCAGTGAGGTCACCCAG
>JAITLE010000191.1 GCA_031278075.1 Bifidobacteriaceae bacterium
GGGCGGCGGGGTCGGGAGTGCTGTCCGCAATTGTCCATAAGGACCGGATCTGGCTCGTTTTGGGCAATTGCGGACAAGCCGCTAGGGGCTCGGCCGGCCGCGGCTGGACGGCATCGTCCCGCGTGTTCGTGTTCACGCTGGTCAACGCGTCGCGGGCGGGGCACCCTCGCCCCGGGCCCGGGCGGCGGGATCGCGGGTGCTGTCCGCAATTGTCCAAAAGGACCGGATCTGGCTAGTTTTGGGCAATTGCGTTAACGCAGCTTCGGGGGGGCTTGTACGCGTCCTGACGGCTTAGCCCACTGTGTCCGTGTTTGTGCTGGTCAACGCGTCGCGGGTGGGGCACCCGCGTTTCGGGCCCGGGCGGCGGGATCGCGGCTGTTGTCCGCAATTGTCCAAAA
This sequence comes from Bifidobacteriaceae bacterium, assembly GCA_031278075.1. Lineage (GTDB taxonomy): Bacteria > Actinomycetota > Actinomycetes > Actinomycetales > WQXJ01 > JAIRTF01. The sequence goes on from JAITLE010000191.1 coordinate 399, forward strand.
GGACCGGATCTGGCTCGTTTTGGGCAATTGCGGACAAGCCGCGAGGGGCGCGTCCGGCCGCGGGCGGACGGCACCGTCCCGCGTGTTCGTGTTCGTGCTGGTCAACGCGTCGCGGGTGGGGTGACCTCGCCCCGGGCTGGTGTGGGGGTCGCGGGCTGCTGTCCGCAATTGTCCAAAAGGACCGGATCTGGCTCGTTTTGGGCAATTGCGGACAAGCCGCTAGGGGCGCGTCCGGCCGCGGCTGGACGGCGTCGCCCCGCGTGCCCGTGTTCACGCTGGTCAACGGCTTGGTCGCGCGACCCGGCGGGGCGAGACCTCGAGGCGGATCACCACCCGAACGCCCGCGCCAGCTGGCGCAGCAAACTATGTGGGTCGGACAGGTCCCGATAAGCCACCTGGACGACGGTCCAACCGTGCGCTTGGAGGATCCCGCGGCGGACTTGGTCGTCGAACGCTTGCCGCTCGCTGCGGAAATGATCGGCGCCTTGGTACTCCAGGGCGATCTTCCGGTCAGGCCACGCCAGATCCAAGAAGAACCGCTCTTGGCTGTCCAACCAAACCTCATGGTTCACAACTGGGTCGGGGAATCCGGCGTCCCACACCACAAGCCTGGTCCAAGTCTCCGTGAAAGAGTCTGTCCGGTCCCGCACCAGTTCAAACGCGTGCCGCACCAGACTCGACCCAGGTCCATTCGAGGCTGCCACGCAGGCGGCCAGCGCGGACAACTCCGTCAAAGCGCCCTTCCTGCGGATCAACGCGTCTCCGAGTTGGACGGCCTCCAGCAAGACCCGCTTGGCAGGTGACTCGAAGCGGCCCCTCACGCCCGGGGGCTCGTTGGGCCACGGCGCCCAACTCTGCTCCCGGGCGAGGTGGCGGACCGCGTCGACCCAGCTATGGGACCAACTCGCCGCGGACACACCGCTCTGCCGGTGCGTCAGCCCGGCGCAATGTGGCGCTCGCCGGTGCGCCACCACACCCGCGCGCCGGGGACCGCGCTCTCCCGAGTGGGGTACAAACACATGGATCCGCTGGTCGACGGTGGCTTTCGAACCACCCGGCAGGTCCACGCCACCCAGCGCGAACGTCGTCACCCCAGTGACCGCCGACCCGGCGGGCGAGACCGCGAGCACGGCCCGCGCCCTTGTCGTCAGCGCCGCCGGGTCGGCGCCGTCTTGCGAGTAGACACCCCGGATCAGCCGGTTTCCGTGTCGGCGGAGTTGGCGGGCTTCAGCCGCTGCCAGACCTGTCGAGAGCTGGATCGTTTCCACCCACGCAGAATGCCCGTCCAAGGGGCGCCGCGTAAAGCCCCACACCGATCAGCTAGTCTCAACTGCGTGTCTGGAACGGAAGACGGCGTTCCCCTGACTCGCAGGGCGCGCCGCGAGGCTGCCGCTGAAGAAGCGCGCCGCGCCGCGTCCCCAGCCGAAGCCCCCGCTCCCCCCTTGACAAGGCGCGCCCGCCTCGCCATGCCCGCGCCGACCGGGCAGGCGTCAACTCGCGGCGGCGAGATAGCTGACGATTCTCACCCGTCGACGATGCCGATCACCCGCGCCGCGCTCCGCCGTCGCGCTGACAGCCAAGACGAGACCACAGGCTCTTTGCCGCCGGTCGCCGAGCCGCCGACGCCGCCGGAACGGACCCCGGCAGGCGGGCCTCAGCCCGCGCCTTGGGCTGGCGCCCGTCCCGCAGGCCCCGCGCCGGATCCGGTCAGGACCCCCAGCCGAGCAGACTCGATCCCCAGAGGCGCCTCGGCCGTCCGCGACCCCCACCGCGACCCCCACCGCGACCCCGGGCCCCCGCGCCCCCCAAGCAGACCAGCTGATGAGCTGGGCGCCCCGGGGCCGCTCCCGCAACGCACCAGACCAGTGGCGCCATCTGCGCTGGCCCGGCGCCAGCCGGCAACGAGTCTTCCGGCGCGGAGACCGCTGCCCCCGCCGGCTTGGACGCCGGCGCGTCCGCCCGAGACCGCGCCCCCGACACCGACCCCGCGCGATCAGCGTCCCGATGAGCCCGCCCAGCCAACTGCCGCGCCAGAGTCGCGGATCACTTCATTTGCGCAGTTCAGGCCGACCGCGTCGCTTCGGCCGGCGGCCTTGCGGGCGGTGCAACCGAGGCCGCTGCCACCACCACCGCGGGCCTCGACTCGGATCCCCGAGGAGTGGATCCCTCGTCTTCCGTCCGATGATGGCGCCGCCGCGCCGCAAACTCCCGCTGGCCAGCCACGGGTGGGTTCGCCCCGCCTGGAACCGCCAACCACGACGGAACCAGCCGCCGAATTGCCCTCTTTCGAGGGCCACTCCCGCTCGGTGCCCACCGTGCGTTATCGCGGCCGGCCGTTCGGAGCCGAACCGGGGTCGACGGCGGACGCGCGCGACCGACCGGCGCCAAGCGTCCCCAGTCTCGACGCTGATGCTAGATTCCGCTCCGACGCGTCGCTGAGCTGGGAAGATGTGGTGCGCCGACCTCACGGGCCAGGGACTGCGCAGCCATCGCACGATCACGTGCCATCATCCAGGCGCGCCCCTCACGAGCCGATGGGGCGGCCGTTCTCGCCATTGAGCGAATCCGCGGGGAATGAGTTCGCGGCGCACTCCGCCCCGCGCGGCCTGCCGACACTCAGCCCCGCTCCCCCCGGGGGCGCCTTCACCCCGGTCGCGCCGGTCGCGCCCCCCGCCGCCTCGCCCACATCGCCGTTCGCCGACGGCCCGGTTCCCCCCGGGGGCGCCTTCACCCCGCACGCGCCGGTCGCGCCCCCCGGCGCCTTCGGCGCCACAGCCCCAGTTCAGGGGATCAGCTCACCCACCGCGCCGGTGACAGGCGCAGTCCCCGAGGACGCGCCAACCGCATCCCCCCAGCCCGACCGGCCCCCGGCCACCCAGGCCCCCGGCGAGCCCAAATCCCGTAAGAAGTGGCCAGGCCACTGGCAATGGCACCACAAGATGTCCCACGCGCTCGGATTCCATCCGCCGCAGCGGCGCCTCTCCACGCGCGCCACGATCGGGGTGGGAGTCGCCTCGCTGCTGGTGCTGGTCGGGATAGTGACCGGGGCCGCGGCGCTCACCGGGGCGTTCAACCACCCCACACCCACACCGGCCCCGGTCCAAGAGATCACGGTTCCAGCCCCCGGGCAGTCCGGAGCGACGCGCTGGTCTCTGGGCCGGTCGTTCGACTCGGGCGGCTTCAGCTTGAAAATCGTCTCCTACGAGGACGGCATAGGGGCGCTGGCCAGTGACGGCAGCGAGATCTCAGAGCACGGCCAATGGGTTCTGATCCAGATCGAAGTCACCAACAACGGTGAAAAGGAAGGAACGTTCGTGCCCAACCAACAATTCTTGATCACCGACGACGGCCAGCGTTTCCCCAACGAGCCCGCATCCGCGCTCCGGCACAAACCGTCCCCGCTCGGCACCGCGATCATCGCGCCGGGCGAATATCAGAGCGGTTACCTAGCGTTCGACATCCCGCTCGACCGTCATCCCACCGAACTGGAACTGGTCGGGCGAGTCGGCGAACTGCCCGTCACGGTGCCGCTCGGATGACCAAGCGCTTCCCGTCGCCGACGGCGGACGGGACCGCTGTGGCGGTCCAAGCGGACGGCGTCGTCTCCGTCCATCCCATCCCCCCGCCCCCCGAAGGGACTGCCGCTGTGACCCCAGTGGACGATGCCGTCCATCCACCCTCCGCTCCCATCCCCCCGCCCCGGGACGGTCGCGCCAGGCAGCGTTCGTTGGACGCCACCTTCAGCTCGTTGCCCGATTCCTTGATCCTGCTAGCGCTGGCCGTGGTCTTCCTCGGCGGGCACCTGCTGATGTTGTGGCAAGCGATCGAGTTCAAGGACATGACCGCGGTAGACGTCAGCCTGTACGGCGCCTGGGTGGAACATGGTTGGTCGACCGGCTGGTGGATGGGGGTGAACTTGGAGTGGGTGTACCCGGTCGGCGCGCTGGCGCCAATGCTTCTCGCAGCCGTTTTCGGCACTGATGGCCCCTATCTCGGGACGTGGTGCGCAATGATCGGGTTGCTGAACCTAGCCACGATGTTGGTGGCCGTCAGGCTGGTGTCACTCAGGCGGGCGGCGCTGCCGTTGGCGGGCTGGTTCGTGTTCTTGGGGCTGTTGGGACCGGTCGGCATCGCGCGGCTGGACGCCGTGATGATGCCGCTGGTGCTGCTGGCTTTGCTGGTGGCGGGCGCGCGGCCGGCGCTGGCGAGCTGCCTGGTGACGGTGAGCGCTTGGATCAAGGTGGCCGGCGCCGGAGTGATGGCGCCCCTGTTGGCGGTGGCCCGCTCCTGGCGTGAGCGTCTCCTCGGAGTGGTGTTGCCGGCGGCGCTGACGTGCCTCGGCGTGGTGCTGACGCACCGGCTGGCGGGAGGCGACTTGAAGACGCTGACCTCGTTCGCCTGGATTGAGGGTGAACGTGGGCTGCAAGTCGAGGCGGTGCTGGCGACGCCGGTGGTGTTGGCGCATGCGATCAAGGGCGAGCCTCTAGCGCACTGGAATAACGAGATCGCCACCATGGAGACCTGGGGCCCTGGGGCGGAAGCCGCGATCCGGGTGAGCGATTTCGCGATGCCGGCCGTCGTGGTCCTGGTGGGGTTGCTCTGCTGGTTGGGGCGGCGCCGGGCGACCGATTCGCTGTTGTTGGGCTCGTTGGCGATCTTGGTCGGGTTGATCGTGACGCACAAAGTGGGTTCGCCGCAGTTCATCGCCTGGGCTGCGCCGCCGGCGGTCGCGGCGCTGTGTCTGCGCCGATCTCACGGGTTTTGGGGACCGATCATGGCGGCGCTGCTGGCGGCGGCCGCTTTGACGAATCTCCTTTATCCGTGGCTGTACCACTCGTTCTTGGGGGGCCAGCCGTTGGCCTTGGCGGTGTGGGTGCTGCGCAATTTGATCCTGGTGGGTGTTCTCACGGCCGCGGTGGTGGCGCTGATCAAGCTCGCGCGGGTGTGTGCGGCTGAGCGGCCCCGCGGGGCCCTGGCTGAGGCGAAGGCGAAAGTGTGATGGACGCCTCCGAGGCCCGGCCGGCCGGCGAGGGCCGCGGGTCCTGGGGCGGGCGCGAGCCGCGGGGTGTGCCCGAGCCACAGGGCGGGCGCCCGCCGCGGGATCGGTCCGCGCCAGGGGATCGGCCCGCGCCCGGGGATCGGTCCGCGCCGGGGGATCGGCCCGCGCCGCAGGGTGTGCCCGAGCCGCAGGGTGTGCGCCCGCCGCGGGATCGGTCCGCGCCGGGGGATCGGCCCGCGCCAGCGACGCCGGATGGCGGCGAGCTTGGGAGCGCGCGAGCGGTCGCGCACGGTCACGGGCATGGCGGGGGCGGGGGGTCGGCATCGGCCAGTGGGGGCGTCAAAGCTGGGCTCGCGGTGGTGATGGCGCTGCTCGCCGCGGCGACCATCGCCGGGCTGGTGCTGCTGTGGCCCAAACCGGGCGAACTGCCGACGAAGGAACCGTACGTGCCGGCCGACGCGGAGCTGGCGGCGGGCGTGGTGACCGGGATCGAACCCGATTCCGACGGCGGGCATGTGATGTTCCGGCTGGACTCGACGGGCGAGGAGGTGCCGCTCGCCACGGTGGGGGTGGTCCCGTTGGAGGACTTCTCAGTCGGCGACAGGATTGTGTCCTACCGGGTCGCGGACATCGGCAGCCCGACCGGTGAGAGGTATCTGTTCAGCGACTTCCGGCGCGGGGTTCCGCTGCTGGCCCTCGCGCTGGTGTTCGCGCTGGTCGTGATCGCGGTGGCGCGGCTGAAAGGGATCGCGGCGCTGGCCGGGCTGGCGGGGGCGGTGGCGCTGGTGTGGAGTTTCCTGTTGCCGGCGCTGGCCGCCGGCAAGCCGGCGTTGCTGGTGGCGCTGACAGCCGCCAGCGCGGTGATGTTCATCGTGGTGTACCTGGCCCACGGGATCTCGGTGAAGTCGACCACAGCGCTGCTGGGCACGTTCCTCGGCACGGCTGTGGTCGCGGCCCTGGCCTGGTGGGCTGTGCCGGCGACGCATCTGATACCGATGGCGAGCGAGTCGATGGTGTGGCTGGGCCAACGGGCGCCCAACGCGGACCTCAAAGGGGTGCTGCTCTGCGGGATGGTTCTGGCCGGGGTGGGGGTCCTGAACGACGTGACGATCACGCAGGCTTCGGCGGTCTGGGAGCTGCGCGCTGCGGCGCCGTCGGCGACGCGGCGTGCGGTGTTCGGGCACGCTATGCGGATCGGGCGGGATCACATCGCGTCGACGGTTTACACCATCGCTTTCGCGTACATCGGCGGGTCTTTGGGGCTGTTGATGGTGGCCTCCACCACGGATCACACGTTGCTCAGCTTGGTCACCGTGGAGGACATCGCCTCGGAGATGGTCCCGATTCTGGCCGCTTCGATTGGGCTGGTCTTGGCGATCCCGTTGACCACGGCTATCGGCGCGTGGTTGGGCGGCGGCCCTGCGGCGCGGCGCCGGGCGGGAACCCGGCCGGCGGGCCAGGCGCTGGAACGGACCGCGGACCACGCGGCGGGCCAGGCGCTGACCCGGGCGGGAACCCGGCCGGCGGATCGCCCACAGCGAAACCCGCGTGGCCACGGAACAGACAGCTCCGAAGCGGTGTTCTGATTCTTGGTCGCGGCGCAGCGGTCGCGGCGTAGTAGCCGCGGTCATCGGGGGAAGACTCCGCGGCGCCCTCACGCTTCGGAGCCACGCGCCGCGACCACCCCCCCCCCGCTTCTGCCTGGGCTAAGCCGACGCCCGGTTCCTTTCCCAGCACCCGCGTCTCTTGGGGTAGCTGCTTGAACCTGATGTGGCCGGCGCCCAGCATCACTCCCCGCGCGCGACCACCTTGTCGATCCAATCCAGCGTCTCGGTGATATACCGCGTGCGCGTCGGCTCGGGGCTCAGCGCCAGATCATGCGCGCCCCCCTCCAACGCCCGCACCTCGACGTCGATCCCGAGTTTCGACGCCCGGCGCCAGATCTGCCGCGGGTCCAAGACCGAATCCGTCGTGATCACCTCGGAGTGCCAACGCGTCGGATCGCCCCGCCTGAGGGAGGTCATCACCAGCACCGGGCAACCCGTCTCGATCCCGCGCCCGACGCGCGCCTGCCACCGCCTGATCGAAGAGAACCACGCCGGCCGCACCGGGAACCCGTCGTGCGGCTTCCAAGCCAGGTCGTAGATCCATTCGCCGCCGGTCTCGTGGTGCAACGCCCGCCCGTAGTGCACTTTCAGCCCAGTGATCGCCGCCCGCGGCGCGATTCGCGCCAGCCCCCGCACCGCCCACGTCAGCGGTCCGCGCATGAGCCAGCCACCGTTGAGGTCCAGCCACGGCGAGTTCAGCACCAGCGCACGCACCCGTCCCGGCCGGGCAGCCGCCCACAGCGGCAGGATCAGTCCACCTGTCGAGTGCCCGATGCCGACCAGTCCCGTCCCGCCCTCCTCTTCCGCGATCGTTTGGGCCGCCGCGTCGATGTCCTCGTGATAGACCGCGATATCGGGCACGTAATTGGGGCGTGTCGGATCAGTCGAGCGCTCCAGAGACCGGCCGTAACCCCTCAGCTCAAGCGCGTAGAACCGATGGCCTCGCGCCTCGAAGGCATCCGCCAGATGGACTTGGAAGAAATAGTCGACAAACCCGTGCAGATAAAGGATCGCGGGCTTGCGGGCCCCGCGCCCGCTGGGGGTCGGTCCGGGAACGGTGGGGTCGGCATCGTCCACGGCTTTCTCCGCGGAAACGGCGCCGGGCGTGATGCGACGCACCAGCGTGGCGCTCTCGCCGCCGGGCAGAGGCAGGGCGAGGCGCTCAAATCCGGGCAGGACGTCTGGCTCCCAGGTCGGGCGGGTCTCAGGTGTTGGCATGGCGTCAATCATGCCGCTTTGCTGGGGCGTTGGTGAGCGGGTAGCCTTGTGGGGCTCGTGGAGGCGTCGCATAGTGGCCTAGTGCGCCCGCCTGCTAAGTGGGTTGGGGGTTAAGACCCCCTCGGGGGTTCGAATCCCCCCGCCTCCGCCAAATGCGTCTTACTCGAACCCGCGGCACGGTTTGAGACTGCGGCCGGCGCCCGGCCCGCGGTATGCGTCGCGCCCGCGCCATTGCCGCGGCTCCAACAATGCGCCGAACTTCCTCGTCCCGCCGCGCCCAGTCGCGCGCGGGCGCCCGCACCGAACCGGCGGAGGGGTTGTCGTCGTTGGACGCGACCCGCTAGGCGCGCAGGCGCCCGCACCGAACCGTCGGTGAACGCGTCGTGTCCAATGCGCCCAGGGGCCGCACGCGGGCGCCCGCACCGAACCGTCGGAGGGGTTGTCGTCGTTGGACGCGACCCGCCAGGCGCGCGGGCGCCCGCACCGAACCGTCGCCCCCGGGCCGGAACGGTCGCCCCGGAGGCCCGGGCCGGGCCGAGACCGCCGCCCCGGGGACCGCCCCGCGCCCCTGACCTGCGGGAACACCAACCGCCAAGGATCGGGGCCGGGTGGCCGCCAAACGGCCGGGAAAGGTGAGTCCACACTTGTCGCCGCTGTCGGGAGAAGCGCGGACTTAGCCTCGATCCACCGATCCTCGCCTACTGCGCCGCTCGCCAGCTAGGCACGCTGGACGCCCCCGGCCAGCCGGGCAGGCCACCGCCTGCCATCGCCGACCAGGAACGCCCATCGCATCCGTCTAGTGCTTCCCTGCGGCGATCATCGGTGGATCTAGGCTTTTAGTCACACCCGCCCAGATCGGGGCTGGTCGGGTCGGGATCGATCTCGGCCAGGATCTTTTGCAGCGCGCTGCCCAGTGGCGTCAGGTCACGGCCGACCACAGTGCGGACTTCGTCGAACAGCGCCTCATAATCCGCGTCGGCCAGGAGGTAGCGCACGCCGACTATGGCGCGCGGCGGCGTCTCGGGGGCTCGGGCGAGCGCCGCCGGGCTGAGGCCGTGAACTGCCTCACCGATTTGGATCAGACGCATGCACACCGCGTCGAACACCACGCCGCGCTCCAAGCCAGCTCTGGTGTAGACGACAATCGCGTCGATCGCGTTGAGGGCGGCCTTCAAGTAGTCGGTGTCGCGCCGGTTCACGGGTGGTCCCGTACGGTGGGCTGCCCTGTCCCCGGCGGCAATGCGGCCATGGCGACCAGTGTACGGTCACACGCGGCGTCCACGGCGGTGCGTTCGTCCTGACAATGGCCATGCACGGGTTTCAATCCCAGGTGAGCAAGATCTTCCCGACCACATCCCCGGCTTTCAGCGCGGCGTGAGCTTGGTCGGCATCGTGCATCTGGAAGCGGGCCCCGATCACCGGAGCTGCCGCGCCCGACGTGATCAGTGGCCACACGTCGCGCAGCACCTCGCGGACGATCCGGGCCTTGGCGTCGAGGCTGCGCCCCCTCAGATTGGTGGCGATCAGGCGCTGGCGGCGACGCAACATGGCGGCGAGATCCACTTCCGCGCGCGCGCCGCCCATCAGGCCGATCACCACGAGCGTGCCCCCTTCCGCCAGCGCGGCCAGGTTCCGCGCAAGATAGGGGCCGCCCACCACATCTAAGATCACGTCCGCGCCACGGCCGTCGGTGGCTTCGTGGACGGCCGCGACGAAGTCCTCGCCGCGGTAGTCGACCCCGCGGACAGCCCCAAGCGCTTCGCAGGCTTGGGCGCGGCGCGGCGATCCGGCGGTGGCGACGACCGGCGAGCCGAGGGCGGAGCCCAAGGTGATCGCCATAGTGCCGATTCCGCCCGCGCCGCCGTGCGCCAGCACCGAAGCGCCTGGTCGGTAACCCGCCTCTAGCAGGTTCGACCAGACGGTGCAGGCGCTTTCTGGCGCGGCGCCCGCGTCCCCCAACGGGACGCCGTACACGGGGAAGAGGCAGACGGAGTCGGCCACGGCATAGCGGGCGTAACCCCCGCCTGGCAGGAGCGCCGCCACTTGGTCGCCCACCTGCCAATCCGCCACTGCGGACCCGAGTTCCGCCACTGTGCCGGAGCACTCCAGGCCGAGCAACGCCGATGCGCCCGCAGGCGGGGGATATCCCCCGCGGGCTTGCAACAGGTCGGCACGGTTGACGCCGGCCGCGGCGACTTCGATCAAGACTTGGCCTGGCCCGGGCCGAGGCGTCGGCACTTGCTCCTGAAGCAAGCGGTAGTCACGTCCCGGGTTGTCGACCACGATCGCGCGCATCTTGGTGAGTCTACTTCGGGCCAGCGCGCCCCCGCGGCGCGGGCCGCGGAACTCTACACTTCTCGTCTCCGACGAGAGAAGTGTAGGAATGGTCACGCCCGCCCGGACCGGCGTCAACCACGCCAGAACCCGCGTGGAGCCCTGACCTGCAGAAACACAGATCGGCAGGTTCCGGGGCTGATGCGCTCCCGGGACCGCGGGCCGCGGAACTCTACACTTCTCGGTTCTGGCGGGAGAAGTGTAGGAATGGTCACGCCCGCCCGGATCGGCGCTCACTAGCT
>JAITLE010000200.1 GCA_031278075.1 Bifidobacteriaceae bacterium
TCGTGCGTGGAACGCGGCTTGACGGATATTGGCGGCGTGTGCCCGGGCTTTCGGATCGGTCGCCACGTGGGCTGACGGGTTAGCCGCAATACCGTTGCTTTAAGGTTTCCTTGTTGGTAGGCTCGGGTCGTGCCCCGCGTTGGATGGGTGAAGCCGAGCGCCGATGAGCGGTTGACGGACCACGTCGGCATTGGCGTGCTGACCTCGTTGTTCCCGCCTGGTTTGGTGGACGCGCTGGTGGAGGCGCGGGGGCGGCGGGAGCAGCGGAGCCGCTTGGCGCCGGCCAGGGTGGCGGTGTATTTCACGTTGGCGTTGGCGTTGTTCTCGGACGCGTCTTACGGGGAGGTGGCGCGCCAGCTGGCGGGGGGCCTGGAGTGGGAGTCGGGTTGGGCGCGGCGGTGGAGCGTGCCGGGGAAGTCGTCCTTGTTCCGGGCTCGCCGCCGGTTGGGCGCCGGGGTGCTGGAGGACTTGTTCAGGGAGGTGGCCAGGCCGTTGGCGGAGCGGGGCGCGGCCGGGGCGTGGCTGGCGGGGCGGCGCCTGGTGGCGGTCGACGGCACGGTGCTGGACGTCCCGGACACCCCGGAAAACGCCGCGGAGTTCGGCCGGCATGGGTCGAAGGACGGCACGGTGACGGCGTTCCCGCAGGTCAGGGTTGTGGCGTTGGGCGAGTGCGCGACGTTGGCGGAGCTCGGCGCGGTGGTGGGGGGCTGCCAGGAGCCCGAGGTGGCGCTGGCGCGGGGCCTGCTGGGCGGCCTGGACGCGTCGATGGCTCTGGTCGCCGACCGCAGCTTCTATTCCTACGACCTGTGGCGGGACGCGGCGGAAACGGGGTGCGCGCTGGTGTGGAGGGTCAAGGGCAACATGGTCCTGCCCGTCTTGGAGGAGCTCGCGGACGGGTCCTATCTGTCCCGGATCCGCCCGTCCGACCGGGCGCGCCGCCGCGCGGGCGAGAGCGCGGCCGTCAGGGTCGTCGAGTACGCGGTGGAGGACGGCGACGCGGCGCCGGCCTCCTACCGGCTGATCACGAACCTGCTCGACCCCACCGAGGCGCCCGCCCGCGACATCGCCGAGGCGTACCACCTGCGGTGGCGGATCGAGACCGCGTTCGACGAGTTGAAGTCCCACGAGCGCTCCCCCGGGGTGGCGCTGCGCTCGAAGTCCCCCGACCTTGTCAGGCAGGAGGTGTGGGCATACCTGTGCGTCCACTACGCGATCCGCTGGCTGATCGCGTCGGCGCTGGCCCACTCCGGCGCCAGCCCCGACAGGGGCTCGTTCACCGCCGCTCTGCGCGCTTCCAGGCGCAGCGTCATCACCCACCAAGGATTTTCTCCCCTCCGGGCTGGATGACGCGCTGGCCGTTTGCCGGGCCGAGGTCGCCGCCGCGCCCGTCCCCAAACGCAAACCCAGGGCCAACCCCCGAGTCGTCAAACGCAAATACGGAAGATTCCAGGTCAAACGCCCCGGACAGCGCTCCCGCGACGCCGCCTGGCGCGTCGCTCCCCGCCAACCGCGGACCGCCCCCACCATCTCGGCGCGCCCCCCACCTGCGGAATCACCACCAACACCGACTTAAAGCAACGGTATTGCGGCTAATGAGAAGCTGATCGGCCAAGTACGGGCTTTGTTGTTCTCGCTCGGCGTCTCATCGACCACCCATCGGGCCAGCCCGTTCGAGCGCCGCCTCAACGTGCGGGCCGTCCGCGACCAGCGCGAGCGATTCTTCGAGAACAGCCCCGACAAACAAGTCACGCTGGATCATGCGAGCCACTCTCACAAGCATGGCCGCAGCGAACGTTTCGACCTGGTGCGCATATTCTCCATCGAGAAACTGGACCGCTTCGAGGACATGGTGTGCTTCTACGTGGACAACGACGAGCACCTTTACCAAGCGGGCGAGCACATTGTCACCCACAACACCGAGTTGCTCAAACAGGTCGCCCGTGTGCTCTACGGGCCGCAGGCGGCCGAAGGCCCGACCTCGCGGCTGCTCCGGTTCGACATGTCGGAGTACTCCCAAGACTCCATGGTCGAGACTTTCCGGGCCGACCTGGCGGGCCGGGCGTGGGCGGTCGGGCACGGGCTGATCATGCTCGACGAGATCGAGAAAGCGTCCGCCAGTTGCACCCGGCTGCTGTTGGCGGTCCTCGACGACGCCCGTATCACCGACGCCCACGGCCGCCAAGTGTCGATGGCGAACTTCCACGTCGCGCTGACCACCAACGTGGCCGCCGAGATCTACCAGGTGATCGGCGCCTACGACCCGGACGACACCGGGTCGGCGGCGGTCATGGCGCAACGTCTCGCCGAGATCAGGCGCGCCTTGTCACAGACCGCCGCCGACCAGAAGTTCCCGCCCGAACTGTTGGGGCGGCTCGACGTGATCGTCCCGTTCACGCCGCTCTCCCCGGCCACCATCCGCCGGATCGTGGCCGCCAAACTGAAGAAACTGATGGACCAGGTGCGCTCCACCTACGGGGTCTGGCTGACAGCCAGCGACGACGTGATCGACTACCTGGTCGAAGACCGGGGCGAGACCGACTCCAACGCCGGCGGGGCCAGAGCGGCCGTCGCGATGCTCACCTCCGAGGTCACCACCGCCTTGGCCAAATGGCTGATCGGGCGGGAGACATCGGTCATGTCGGCCCGCATCGGCATCGAGGGCCAGATGGCGTCCAAAGACAAAGGGCTGCTGGTCGGCGACGCCCATGTGGTCATCCAAAGCTGAACTGCCGCACGTCGCGAGTTCGATTGGCAAGGTTCGCCCGGCGGAAAGATTCCGGGCGAACCTTGCCCGCCGCTCGTTCCACAGCTATGGCGCCCTTTCAGCGCTCTTGCCCAACAGTGGGCTGTTTTCGAGAACCAGGACCTCCATCGCCGACTTGAAAGACGACTTAGCCGCCAGACATCGTGCGGGGGAGGGTCCTAAACTCGACATGGCAAGATTGGCACCGTCAATCAAACGATTGGCGACAACCTGAGAAGCAAGCCTCACGCGCTCAAACTATGTGAGGCACCACATCAGGTTTCGCGCTCACTATTACGTGAGGCACCTCGG
>JAITLE010000265.1 GCA_031278075.1 Bifidobacteriaceae bacterium
CCCGACTTCAACCAGCCCGCCGCCCCCGAGACCAGGCTCCTCGCCGGCGTCTTGCTCGGCGGAGGGTCTGCGCGGCTTGCCCCAAACGCTCACGCCCCCGTCCGAGACCGCCTTGCGTGGCGGCCCGCCGAGACCGTCGGCGCCGCCCGCCCGGTCCGTGGCCGAGGGATCGGCGAGCCAAACCGCGGCGGGATCGCTGGACCGGTCGGCATCGTCGGGCCGGCGCCATTCCGGCGCGTCGATCGGCGATGCGGACTGCGACCCGGTGTTGCGCTCGTGCTCGCGGGCGGCGGCGCGGGAAGCGCGAGCCGCGGCGTCGCGCCGCTCCTGTGACTCCCGCTCGGCGGTCAGCTTGGCTTCCTCGAGACGGGCGCGGGCCGCTGCCTCCACCGCGGCGGCGCGTTCCTTCGCCTCGAGCTCCTCGCGGACGGCCCGGTCCAAATCGGCGAGCATGTGGCGCGCGTCGCGGACGATCTCCTCATCGCCCAGCGCCAAACCGTGCTGCAGCCACCGGATGATCGCGATCTCGCCCAGGAACGCCGCCCGGTCCTCAAGGTGGGGGTCCTCGAGATCCGAGCGCCGCGCCCGGTACGCCCCGACGATCGTGCCGGCCAGGTCCGGGGGCAGCGGGGCCAAGATCTGCGCCAAGTCCTCGGCCGGGTCGGAGACCTGCACGGACGCGAAGTCCGCCATCGCCGAGATGCGGTCCGAATGGTGCAACAGATGCTCAGGCGCCATGTCCCCGTGGATCGGGACCGGGGTGAAAACCCACCAGTCATCCCGCTCGAGCTGCTCGCGCCAGCGGTTGTGAAGCCGCTCGGAGACGTGGCCGGTGCGGACGGCATCGGCCACCTCCGCCATTAGGCGGTGCCGGTACAGGGACGGTGTCAGCGCGGGCATCCCCGCCTCGGTCACAACGGCGGGCGGCAACTGGTGGAACGCCGCGATCGCGCGGCCCAACGATTCGGCGATCCCGGGCCCGGCGGGCATCAACTCCATGACGACGGGCACGCCCGGCAGCCGCGGGTAGACGATTCCGACCCCGCCGCCGTCGAATGAGGCGCTCCCCCGTGGACGGGGCACCTCGAAGGGCAGCGCGCCCCCGGAGGACGCGCCCGCGAGCGCCTTCAACAGCGTGAGTTCGGCCTCCTGGCCGGCTTCGGCCGCGTCGTGGAGGGGCATCCGGACGATCCAAGTCCGGCCGGAGGCGTCGTCGACCTCCGCGAATGCGAAGTCCGCGCCCAGTTGGTCGAGCCGAGTGGCCACAAGGTCCAGGCCGGGGACCGCGGCCGTGGCCAGCGCGGCAAGCGCCAACGGGTCAGTTCGATGAATGCCCATCCTTCCACGTTACGGGTCGTCGTCAGCGGCGCCTGCCAGGATTGACAGCGTGTCAGAGAATTCAGGGGCGGATGCGGTCCTCGAGGGGTTGGACCCGGAACAGCGCCAGGTCGCCACCAAGCTGGTCGGTCCGGTGTGCGTGTTGGCTGGTGCGGGCACAGGCAAGACCCGGGCGATCACCCACCGGATCGCCTATGGGGTGCGCACTGGCGCATTCGATCCGCGGTCGGTGCTCGCTGTCACGTTCACCGCCCGGGCGGCGGGGGAACTCCGCGAACGGTTGCGGGCGTTGGGCGCGCCGGGGGTCCAGGCCAGGACGTTCCATGCGGCCGCGCTGCGCCAGCTGCGCTATTTCCTGCCGCGCGAGTTCCGCCGGCCGGTTCCGCGGCTGTTGGAGCAGAAGGCTCGGGTGGTCGCTCAGGCCGCGGCTCGCCTGGGAATCGAGGTGGATCGGGCCGCTGTCCGTGACCTCGCCGCCGAGATCGAATGGGCCAAGGTCCACCTGTGGACCGCGGATGACTACCGTGACCAGGCCGGCGAAGCGGGCCGGCCGTCGGTCGCGGGCCTCGCCCCTCTCGCTGTCTCGCGTCTGATCAGCGCCTATGAGCAGGCGCTGCTCGAGTCCGACGCGATGGACTTCGAGGATGTCCTGTTGGTGATGGCCGGCCTGATGGAGGAGAGCCCGGCTGTCGCCCGCGAGGTCCGCTCCCAATACCGGCACTTCGTCGTCGACGAGTACCAGGACGTGTCGCCGTTGCAGCAGCGTCTGCTTGAGCTGTGGCTGGGGGAACGCCGCGAATTGTGTGTCGTCGGCGATCCCGCGCAGACCATCTATTCGTTCGCGGGCGCCACCTCCAGTTATCTGACCGGTTTCCAGGACCGCTACCCAGACGCCGCGGTGGTTGAGCTGGTCCGCGACTACCGGTCCACCCCGCAGGTTGTCTCGTTAGCGAATTCCCTGCTCAGACGCGGTAAACAGGTAGGCGTCCAGTTGGTGGCGCAGGTGGGAGCGGGTCCGCCGGTAGTTTTCCGAACATTCGTGGACGATGCCGCCGAAGCCGCCGCCGTCGCCCGCCAAGTCTGGGAGCTTGGCGAGGCGGGAGTCGCTCCGACGGATGTGGCCATCCTTTATCGGACGAACGGCCAATCGGAGCCGATCGAGCATGCTCTGGCCCAGGCTGGGGTGCGGTACCAGGTGCGCGGCGGCGAGAGGTTCTTCGCGCGGCGGGAGGTCCGCCAGGCGATCGCGTTGCTGCGGGGACACTCACGGGCGGCATCGTCCGAGCCTCCCATGGAGGCGGTCCGCGCCTTGCTGGGGTCGCTCGGCTGGAACGAGACACCCCCCGCGGAACGTGGCGCTGTCCGTGAACGTTGGGAGTCGTTGGACGCGTTGGCGGCGTTAGCCCAAGAGTTGCTCAGCTCGGAGGTGTCCAGCTTGCCGGAGCTGGTGGAGCTGATCCAACAGCGCGCGGAGACCGACCATGCGCCCGCCACGCCTGGAGTCACACTGGCGTCTTTGCACGCCGCGAAGGGACTCGAGTGGGAGGCCGTGTTCTTGATCGGTCTCTCGGACGGCTTGATGCCGATCTCGCTGGCGCAGTCCAACGCGGATGTGGCCGAGGAACGCCGCCTGCTATACGTCGGTGTCACCCGCGCGAAGCGTCATCTGCAGCTGTCATATGCCAGGTCGCGCGTGCAAGGCGGAGGCGCGGGCCGCCGTGTGTCCCGGTTCTTGACGGGGATCTGGCCCACTGCGGAGCAGGTTGTCAAGCAAGCCCGCGGCCTGGCCGTGCCCGACTTGGCGGACTTGACGGATCAGGACCGGGCGCTCGTCGCCGCCCTAGCGGATTGGCGGAAAGCCGAAGCGGCTCGGCGGGGTGTGCCCGCGTATGCGGTGTTGACCGATGTGACGTTGCGGGCCATCGCTGCACGGCGGCCCGCGACGCCCGCCGAGTTGGTCGCCGTCCCCGGGATCGGGGACGTGAAGCTACACGATTACGGACTCGCGGTGTTGGGGATTGTCGCCGGGGTCAGGCCTTGCCCAGGATCCTGTTGAGCTTGGTTCCGCACACCGAGCAGAGTCCCTTCGCCATGCGGCGGCCGTTGGTCACCACGACATCGCCCGTCGCTTCGCGCTTCTGCTTGCACTTCACACAGTAGAACTCACCGGTGTAGGTATCCGACACGTCATCTCCATTCATGAAAAAGCGCCTACCGGTTGGTCGGCGCTGCTTGTCGCTCTCGATACTAGCGGCTGACTCGGGCCGCCTCGTCCACGCCGGCTCATCCATGGCGCCGACGGTGAAGGGCTTGACCTGGGGCGTTAGCGACGGGGAGCGCAGGTTGCCGCTTGTGGGGGTCTCGGGCTGACCTGGGTGGCGGTCCCACCATTGGCCGGTGGGGAGGCGTGGGCCGCGGCCGTCGGCACGCCCAGACTCGGGCGGGCGTCACCATTCCTACACTTCTCTTGCCGGGAGCGAGAAGTGTAGAGTTCCGCGCCCCGCGCCGCGGCCAAGGTGTTGACCGCGGACGCCCTCGATCCGTGTTTCCGCAGGTCAGGGCCCCGCGGCGGTTCCGGTCCGGTTGATGCCGATCCGGGTGGGTTTGACCATTCCTACACTTCTCTTGCCGTGAGCGAGAAGTGTAGAGTTCCGCGCCCCGCGCCGCGGCGCGCGTGTTGACCGCGAACGCCCTCGATCCGTGTTTCCGCAGGTCAGAGACCCGCGGCGGTTCCGGCCTGGTTAGGGCCGATCCGGGCGGGTTTGACCATTCCTACACTTCTCTGTCCGGGAGCGAGAAGTGTAGA
>JAITLE010000283.1 GCA_031278075.1 Bifidobacteriaceae bacterium
AGGCGATGCACATCAGCAGGACTACCGGAACAACGAAGTCGACGTAGCGAATGCCGCCGGTGTTCATGGCGCCGCCGAAGACGAACACAAAGGCGAACAGGATCAGCAGGGGCATGGCCAGCACCGTCATGATGGTGTCCACCGAGCGCGCGTTGTGTTTGAGCATCCGGACGGTCAGCGTCCAGGTGTCGGCGAGCAGGTGTTTCACGATGCCGTTCCTGCTCCGGTGAGCGTGAGGAACGCGCTCTCCAGGTTGGGCGCGTCCCCGGCTGCGGCGAGGATGGCGGCCTGGTCGCCGAGGGCGGCGATGACGCCATCGTGCAACAGCGCGATGACGTCGGCCAGTTGGGCGGCTTCTTCCATGTGCTGCGTGGTGAGGATCACGGTGGCGCCTTGGTGGGCGAGTTGTTCGACGGCGGCCCACACTTCGCGCCGCCCGGCGGGGTCGAGCCCGGTGGTCGGCTCGTCGAGGAAGACGATCTTCGGGTCGCCGATCAGGCTCATGGCGATGTCGAGGCGGCGCTTCATGCCGCCGGAGTAGGCGCCGGCCGGCTTGCCCGCCGCGTCGCCCAAGCCGAAGCGTTCAACCAGTTCGGCGGCGACCTGTTTGGGCCGGGCGACATGGCGCAACCGGGCGATCAGGGTCAGGTTCTCCAGGCCGGTCAGGACCGGGTCGACGCTCACGCTTTGCCCGGTGACGGTGATCGCCTCCCGCACTCGGGCGCCTTGGGTGGCCACGTCGAATCCGGCCACTGTGGCGCCGCCCGAGTCCGGCTTCAGCAGCGTGGTCAGGATGGCGATCGTGGTGGTCTTGCCGGCCCCGTTGGCGCCCAGCAGAGCGAACACCGCCCCGGTTGGCACTTCCAGGTCGATGCCGTTCAGCACGTCGTGGGGACCGAAGGACTTCCGCAGGCCGCGGATGGCGACGGCGGGCTCAGGCTGGGCGGCCATCTGGGCCTCCCAAGAGCCGGTGGACTTCGGCGTTGAACTGGTCGGCCTTTAGGCCGTGCCAGGTCTTGCCCTGGGTGGCGGCGAGCATGTTCAGCGAAAACGCGGCGACGTCGTCGCCGGTGGTCTCCAACACAGTCCGCCCGGCGGCGGCTGATTCCTCCAGAACCTCGCAGATCGCGTACAGCACCCGGAAAGACTGCTCGTCCACCGCGCCTCCCGCCGTCCAGAGGAACTTCTGGATCTTCCGCATGACCAATTGGTGGTCGGGCGGCAGGGCGGCGACCCGACCCTTGTATTCCCGCCATTCGCGTTTTCCGGCTCGGCTGCCGAGCACCCGGTCGAGGAGGCGGCCCACCGGGCCGCGTCTCTCCTTGTCACTCATTGTTCCTCCTTGAGTCGCCCGAGGCGTTCGGCCACGAAGCGCCATCGTTCCCAGAAGGCCGCGAGGGCCGCCTGCCCGGCGTAGTTCAACGAATAGACCTTGCGTGGCGGCCCCAACTCGGAGCGCTCGCGCGCCACATCCACCAGGCCCTTCTTCTCCAAGCGCAGCAGGATCGGGTAGACCGTCCCTTCAGAGACGGACTCGAACCCGGCTTGGTTCACGGTCCGCACGATCTCGTAGCCGTAGTTGGGCCCACGGGCGAGAATCTGCAAGACGGCGCCCTCCAGAACGCCCTTGAGCAGTTCAGTCAGATCATCCATATCACTACCTCGGCTTACTTGGTACTAGTACAAGGTAACGCCGCGTACCGCTGGTGTCAACCCACCCGGGCTGTCGCGCAAAGAGCCTCATCTCCGTTGGACGGCGCTGATCGACCCGGTGTGGTCGCGTCACCTCCTGGTGGCGGTCTTGCCGCCGACAGCCGCCGCCGCCGCGACCAGCACAGGCGCCGCCCGCTCCTGCCGCCCCGTTGGTGTTGGACGATGCCGACCGGCGCGGACCCAGCGGAAAGCCGCGGCCGGACGAGTCGCCCGGCCCGGGCGGCGGGCGCGACAGCCCACTAGACCGCCAGCCGGAGCGTGCGCTGCGACAGGCCCACGCGCACCTCTTGCCCCCACAGCGCGATCAGGCGGTCGTTCTCGAGACCGTCGCCGAACACCACGAGTTGATCCGACCGGACTATCAGGCTCAGTTCGGCGCCGGGTTCGATCAGCCCCTCTGTCCAGCGGCGGCCGGTGGCTGGCGAGGGCCAGGCTTCCCGCACAAACCAGGCGAGGCGGCGCTCAGTCGGCTGGGGCAGGTCCCGCCCGCCGCGGTCGCCGGCGAGGGACGCGCACCAGCCGGTCGCCCCAGTCCCGGTCCCGACCACCACCCCGCTGGAGGCTTGCGTCTCGCGCGCGGTCCGGGCGGCCCTGAGGTCCGCGCTTGGGGGCGCCAGGTCGTAGCGGGCGGTTTGGTGGCTGGCGTGTCCGAAGTACACCTCGTTCAGCGCGGTCAGCTCCTGACCGTCGTCGAGCACCGCGCGGGCCATGGTCAACTCGGCGGCGCGCGCCCGCTCCGGGGTGAGCATCAGCCGCAGCCCCTGTTCGACGCTGTGCCGCACCAGGGTGGCCGGCCCCGCCCCGGGCGCCGGAGCGATCCCGATGACGAGTTGGCCGCTCAGGTACTTCGCGGCGTTGGCCACCAGGCCGTCTTGGCCCACCACCACGATCCGGTCCTCGGGTTGGAACAGGAACTGCGGCAGATCCGCCCGCTCCAAGAGCGCCACCGCCCAGTCGGACGGCGCCGCGGCCAGCACCCGGTCCTTGGCCGTTGTGACCGCGGCGTGGGCCATCCGAACAGGGTCGATCTCCCGTCCCCGCGACTTCAAGTAGAACTCGGCCTGACCCAGCGTGGCGTGGCGTTCGATCAACTCGGTGAACTCCGTGCGGCGATGAACCAAGACCAGCCTGGTGCGCAGCGCCATGGGTCAGCCCCCCGCCGGCCGGCCGCTCAGCGCGGCCAAGAAGTGCGTCACCAGGTCCGGGGTGATCGTCAAGGCGCCCACCGCGGGCAGGTTGCCGGCGAGTTCCCGAACGGCCAGCGCGCGCAGGATCTCGGGGCCGGCTTTGGCGTCCACCGCCAGCGCGGCGTCTTTCACGGCGGCCTCGGCGGCGCCGACCTCCCGGATTTGGCGAGCCTGTGCCGCCGCCGCGATCTGGATCCGCTCCGCCTCGGCGCGTTGGACGATCAGTTGGGCGCCGGCCGTCTCCTCGGCCTCCCGCCGGGCGTTGGCGCCCTCCTGGTTCACCAGCCGTTCACGCTGGCGGGCCAGTTCGATCTTGGTCGCCAACTCGTTTTCCGCGATCGCGCGTTCGCGTTCCACGGCGAGCGCCCGGCGGGCGTACAGAGCCGAGTCGGCTGCCGACTGAAGCTCCTCGCGGAGCGGGGTTTGGAGCGCTTTCTCCACGTCAGGGGTCGGCCGGACCGCCAAGACGTTGACAGCGACGATTCCGACCCCGGACTCCGCGAGCCGCGTGTCGCGCGCGAGGGCCTGGAACAGCGCCGATTGGATCGCGGGCACACCGGCGCGCGTCACCTGGACCAGGCTCATCGCGGTCACCTCGCGGGTCACCACCGCCTGCGCGAGCCGGCCGATGACGGCGCGTAGCTGCTCGCCGCCCTGCGGCGGCGTGCTCGGCGGCGGGAAGACGGCGAAGTCGTACCGGAAGGCGACCTGAGCCGGGTCGGCGAGCCGGTAGGTGACGGCGATCTGGCAGGTCACGTCTTGGTGGTCGGCTGACAGGGCGTGGAAGGCCGCCAGCATCTCCAGATCGTAGACGGGCAGTTCGGAGAGCGCCGATGTGCGCTGGCGGAACCAGAAGGACTGGCCGGCGCCCCTGTGGCGGATGCGTCCGCGCACCTGGTGGACCACAAAGTGGGTGGGGGCGCCCTGGAAGTGCCGGACGAAGGGGTAGGTCTTGATGATCGACATGACGGCTCCTCTCGCTAGTTCGTGTCACTCAGACAGTATTACCCCACGGTGAATGTGTCAAGTTGACAGGAAGTCACGGCGACCTCTCGCTGATTTCCCAGCAACTCGCGCTTGGATGGGAGCACACGCCGATTCATCGAGCGGAGGCCCCATGTTCTCTTACATCCTGGCCGGCGCAGACGCCGTGGCGATCGCGGTCCTAACGTTGGCGCTGTACTACCCACGCCACAAGCGGCGCGACCTGCTCGCGGCCTACCTGTCCGTCAACGTGGGCGTGCTCGCGGTGGCCGCGGCGCTCGCGGAGACCTCGGTCAACGTGGGCCTAGGCCTGGGCCTGTTCGGCGTGCTGGCCATCATCCGCCTGCGCAGCGCCGAACTGGGCCAGCACGAGATCGCCTACTACTTCGCCTCCCTCGCCCTCGGGCTGATCGGCGGCCTGGCCGCGCCGATGGGCTGGGTGGCGGTGGCGCTGATGGCCGCCATCGTCCTGGTGATGGCCGTGGCCGACCTCGGCGGCGCGGCGCGCCGCGGGCGCCCGCAGACCGTGGTCCTGGGAGGTTTGCTGCCAGCGGGCCCAGAACTCGAACGCACCCTCGAGGCGCTGTTCGGCGAGCCACCAGTCTCCTATTCGGTGCGCAAACTGGACGCGGTCCGCGCCGAGACCACCGTGACCGTCCGGCTCGCCGGCATCCCGACGCGGACACCCGCGGACGAAAGCCGCAGCCGATGACCCGACCCGCGCTGTCTCGGCCGGCCGGGATCGTCGCGGCCGCCACCATGGCCGCCGGCCTGGCCGGTTGCACCGGGAACAGCACGGCCGTCTCCACGACGCCTGCGGCCGGGGCGTCCGCGGCCGAGACGGCCGCCGACATGCTCTCCAGCCATTGGGACACGGCCGACGGCGATGTGGCGCAGACCATCGAGATCGACCTGGCGGCGGGCTCGGTGACAATCGACGAGCCAGGCGCATATCGGCTGAGCGGCACGCTCCTCGACGGCCAGGTGCTGGTCGACACCGCCAAGGACGGCCTGGTCCAGCTGGTCCTGGACGGCGCCGACATCTCCTCCAGCACATCCAGCGCGATCAACGTGCGATCCGCCGACGAGGTGGCGATCATCCTGGCCGCCGGCTCGGCCAACAGCGTGACCGACGCCGCCGTCTACGACGAGCCCGACCAGGAACCCGACGCGGCGATCTTCTCCAAGGTCGACTTGAGCATCGCGGGAGAAGGATCGCTGACCGTCACCGGCAGAGCCGGCGACGCGATCACATCCAAGGACGGTTTGGTGGTGGCAGGCGGCGACGTGACCATCACCGCGGCCGACGATGCCGTCAAAGGCCGCGACTACGTCCGCCTGGTCGGCGGGCGACTCACGATCAAGGCCGGCGGCGATGGCGTCAAGTCGACCAACGCGGACGATCCGGGCGCCGGCTATGTGCTGTGGGAGGGCGGCCAAGCCGAAGTGGACGCCGCCACGGACTGCGTCCAAGCCGCCACAAGCATCCTGATGACCGCCGGCCAGGCCGTCTTGACCTGCGGTGACGACGGCATGACCGCCGACCAGTCGCTGGCGGTGGACGGCGGCCAGATCGAGGTGTTGGCGAGCTACGAGGGGTTCGAGGCCCCGATCGTGACGATCGGCGGCGGCGAGATCTCCATCAGCGCCAGCGACGACGGCATCAACGCGGCGGCGGCGAGCGACAGCACCACACAGACGCGCCCCGGCGGTCGCATGGGCGGCGGCATGGGCGGGGTCCAGGAAGGGGTGGCGCTCACCATCACCGGTGGCGAAGTGCTGGTCAAGGCCGGATCGGACGGGATCGACGCCAACGGCCCAGGCACGATCAGCGGCGGCCGGGTGATCGTCTACGCCCCCCCGAGCGGGGGGAACGGCCCGCTCGACATAGCGGAATCCGGCCCGACCATCGAAGGCGGGGAGCTCTGGGCGTTCGGCCTCGGCGGCGCGGCGGACGGCGGCATGGGCGGCCGCATGGGCGGCGGGATCAACGCTCCGACCGCCGCGTCGACCCAAAGCTGGGCGACTGTCGCGTTCGGCTCCGCCGTCCCCGCCGGCGAGGAGATCGCCCTGACGGACGCCGCGGGCGCGGTGGTGGCCGCCGTGACCGTCACAGAAGCGGTGTCGGTGGTCCTGGTCAGCGCGGCCGCGATCGCGCAAGGCGCCGAATACCAGCTCACGGCGGCCGGCCAGACCGCCAGCGCCACCGCAGGCGCGGCGGGTGCGGGCGCGGGTTCGGGTGCGGGCTGGGACGGCGCCCGCCCTGGCCGCCGGAGCCGCCCCTGATCCGCTCAAGGACTACCATTCCCACATGCCACCGCGCGATGTCCCGGACGACACACGCGACACGGACGAGATCCCTCCGGTCGCGGCGCCGCTCGCGCCCACCCAGGACCCCCCGAAGCTGCGCCACCTGTTAGACGAGTCGGTCGCCGATTCGCGCGCCACCGAGGAAGCCGCCGCGGCCCGCCGGCGGCGGCTCTTGCCGGTGCTTCTCGGCCTGTTGGTGGGGTTGGGGGCTTGGATCCCGGTGGGCTGGATGGCTATCATGGCCGCGCAGGTCCCTGAGCCAGAGCCGGCTACCACTGTGGTCGCGTCCGTCGCCGCCGCGGTCCAGGGGCCCGCCGCCAAGGCCGCGGCGCCAGCGGCGGAACCCGACGGCCCCTACCGGATCGCACACCTGCCCGGCGACGTCACCGCCTACACCGGCCCCGGGGGCGAGGCGGCCGGGACTGTCGCGGGGAGCTGGTGGAGTTATCCCTCCAAGCTGCCCATCGTCGAGGAACGCGACGGCTACCTGCGTGTCCGGCTGCAGCAGCGCCCCAACGAGGCGACGGCCTGGATCTCCGCCGAAGGCGTCGAGATCACCGAGACGCCGTACCGGATCTTGATCGACCTCGACACGCGACGCGTCAAACTGCTTGAGCTAGGCGTGGTCGTGACGGATGTGCCAGCGATCATCGGCGCCCCTGAGACACCCACCCCGACGGGTCACTTCTTCGTGACGATGCTCCAGCCCGGCGGCCCCGGCTACGGGAAACTGGTGCTGGTGCTGTCCGCGCATTCCGAGGTGATCAGCGACTGGCAGAACTCAGGCGACGCCGTGTCTGCGATCCACGGGCCGCTCGGCGACGAGGCCTCGGTCGACAAAGGCGGCGCCACAACCAACGGCTGCATCCGCATCCACATGGCGGACCTCGACTTCCTGGCCGAGACGGTTCCGCCGGGCGCGCCGGTCGACATCGTCGAGGGCGTTTGAGCGCTGCCGCCGCCGCGTCACTCGCCGGTCGACTCGCCGCCCGCCGGGGAGGGCGGGAGCGGCGAATCCGGTGGGATCGTCACGTAGCGGGTGATCACCGGCTCGGGCGTGGAGCCGTCGTCGACCGTCACGTGGTTGAACGGCAGCAGCGGCGAGACCCACGGGAAAAACCAGATGAAACACGCGGCCACGATCGCCGTCGCGGCCACGGCCAGCAGAAACACGCGCGCGAACCACGGGCCGGGCAGGCGCCGCCACAACCATCCGTACACAAGCGCCTCCTCAGCCCTGCGTCGCCAGCTCCTCGAGCTGGCCTTCGGTCTTGTCCACCCAATACTCCAGTTCGCCCCAGACGATGTAGCGCTGCGCCGCCGAATACATCGGGTGGCAGGTGGTCAACGTGATGAGCCGCTTGGTCGGTGTCGCGTCGCGATCGTTGGGGACGGGCCAGATCACGCGTATCGCGTTCGGGTAGACGATCTCACGGCCGTACACCTTGTACACGAAGTAGTACTGGGCGGTCTCCACGATCAACGAGTCGCCGTCCTCCAACTCGGCCGCCAAGTTGTACGGCTTGCCGTAGGTGGTGCGGTGCGCGGATGTGGCGAAGTTGCCGACCCGGCCCGGGCTCTGGGTGACTTCGTAGTGCCCGATCAGGCCTTTGTTCAGGATTTTCACGCGGTCGGTGCCCTCCACGATGGGCACGTTGTAGTCCGCTCCCCACCGGGGCACGTGCAACGTCCCCCACGCCCCGCCGAACGATGGCGTCGCCAGCGGGTCGGCGTCCACGGGCGGCGGGGTGACCAACGGGTCGTGTCGCGGCGCGTATGGCGAGTCCGGTTCCGGCTCGATCCAATTGGGTTGCGCTTGGATCAGACGGACCACCTCGCGCGCCTCCCTGTGCGCCTCGACGTCCGTCCAGACCAGCTCCCACACCACGTAGAGGCCCAAGAGCACGCCCAGCGTGATCATCAGTTCGCCCACCACCCCGACGACGCCGAGCGCCACTGACCGCCGCCGCCGTCGCGAGCGCTCGCGCCGGGTCAGGGCGGCTGAGCCGCCCGGGGCCGGCCGCCACGTTGGGGGCACGCTGCCGGGCGGGCTCGGACTGGCGGCTGGATCCGGGGTGACGGGCGGGAACGGGCTGGCGGCCGGGCTCGGGCTGGCGGCCGGGAACGGGCTGGCGGGCGGGAACGGGCTGAGCGGCGGGTCCTGGCTGGTGGGCGGGCTCGGGCTCGCGGCTGGGCTCGGTCCGGCGGGCGGGAACGCGGGCGGCGGGAACTCCGCCGCCGCGGTCTGCCGCCAAACGGGCGCGGCCGCTTGGGCCGCTTGCGCCGCTTGCGCCGCTTGCGCACGGAGCGCGGCACGGGACAAGACTGGGCTGGTCGGCTGGACGGCATCGTCCGCTGGGGGAGCCTCGGCCGGGCGCCAAAGCGCGGCACGGGTCTCGGCGAGCGCGTCCCCATGCGGGGCGGCTGGCGGTCTCATCGCGCACTCCCCTCGGTCGATTGTTTGGACACTTGAGCGTAGCGAAGCCTGGAGGCTGACGCGATGTCGGCCGGGAGGACAAGCTCGTCGGCGCCGGTGACGGACCACGTCAGCGCGAGGCGGGCGGCGCGCTGACGGTATGCGGTGACGAGAGGATCGGCGGCGAGGGAATCGCGCATGGCCTCCGCGGGGCCGATCACGGCGATGGCGTAAGGGGGCGCGTAGACGCGCCCGGCGACGAGGATGACGTTGCCGACGCACTTGATCTCGGTCGTGGAGCCGACGCGGTGTCCTTGGACGGACATCGCCTCCGCGCCACCCGCCCAGAGCGCGTTCATGACCGCGTCGATGTCTTGCTGGTGGACCAGGCGGTCGGACGGCGTGGCGGCCGGGTCGGCCAAGATGTCGGCCTCGCTCTTCGCGTCGTCAAGTGTGACGGTCAGACCGGGACCAGCGACATCGACGGCGCCGGCCGCGATGGCGTTGGCCCGATCCGGCTCGGCGCCGGACACGCCGGCGCGCGCCACCAGGTCAGCGACCTCCGCGGCCAGAACGGCGTTCCGCGCGGCCAGCTCTTCGACCTGCCGGTCGCGGGCGGTCACCATGCCCCGCAGCCCGGGCGCGTCGCGCAAGTCGGAGCGGGAGCTGACCTTGGCGTTGAGCGTGAACAACAGCCCGGCCAGGACGGCGACCGAGCCCACGGTCAACACGCCGCGGTGTCGGAGGCGGGCGCGAAGCGGAGTCGGCCTGGGTGGCTCGTCAGACCGCATCGTGCTCCCGGGTTGATCGTGTTTAGTAGTCTGTAACAAGATAGCTGTTTCAGGTGTTTCGGAGTGTCGCGCATGGCCGGCGGCGGCCCCGCGCGGACCCGAGAATCCCCAAGCGATAAGGAGGACGAAAGTGCCGGAATCCAGGTCACGCCGTAAGAAAGAGCGGTCGTACATCGCTCCGCCTCCGCCCAAAGGCCCCAAGCCGACTCCTAACTGGTGGGCGCCGGTGATGGTGACCGTGATGCTGCTGGGCACGCTTTGGGTGGTGGTCTTCTACCTTTCGAGCGGCGCGCTGCCCATCAAGGCGATTGCGAACTGGAACCTCGCGGTCGGTTTCGGCCTGGTCATGGCCGGTTTCGGCATGACGACAGCCTGGCGTTAGCGCCCCGCGGCCCCGGCGTTGACAGGGGCCGGCAGCATGGACTTTTCAGCGTCGAGATAACCGGGCGGGACGGAGCGGGCCCAGCCGCTAGGAGGGAAATCCTATGAGTCGTCGTAGTCGTAGATCGGACAACGCCGCCCGAGACGTGTCTGGTGGGGACCGGGGATTGCTCGCGGGCGGGCGGGCGGTGTGGCTGCTGGCCCTGGTGGCGGTGGCGGCGTTGGGCGCCGGATTCGCCCTGGGTCGGGTGGTCAAGTCGCCCGCGCAAGCCGCCGGCCCCGAGCTGACCCAGGGCTTGATCACCGCGAAGGTGGAGCAGAGGGAGATCTCCGCGACCTTGATGGTGCGCGCGGACATCTCATTCGCTGACCCGATCGCGGTGAATCCGCCGATCCCCTCGGGCGCGCAGAGCGCGGTCGTCACCGGTCGGGTGCCCGAGGTCGGCAGCGAGCTTGGCTCCGGCGACGTGATCCTGGAGGTCTCCGGCCGTCCGGTGTTCCTGCTGCACGGGGAGTTCCCGGCCTACCGTAATCTCGCCGCTGGATCGTCCGGCCCGGATGTGTCCCAACTCAGGGCGGCGCTTAGCGCGTTGGGTCTGAGCGCTGGCGCGGAGTCGGACCAATACGACGCGGCCCTGGCGTCAGCCGTCGCCGAACTCTACGTCGACGCCGGTTACGCCGCGCCGAACAGCGAGGACCGCGGCCTCGCCCAGGCGGTGCGCGACACACGCGACGCGGTGCAGGACGCCGAAGACGCCTTGGCTTCCGCCCAGAAAGCTTACGACCAAGCCGAAGCGGACGTCGCCGCCGAGGTCGAGGGCGCTCAGGAGGCGCTCGACGCCGCGAGCGACGCGCTGAAACAAGCGAAACGTGGCGTCACTCGCGCCGAGGAGGCCCGCGACGACGCCGCCCGGGCGGCCTGGACCCCGATGCCGGCCAGCGAGGTGCTGTTTGCGACGGGTCTGCCACGGCGAGTCGACGCCGTGGGCGCCGCTGTGGGGCAAGAGGTCGGGGCGGCGCCCGCCTACGATCCGTACGGCGCCCCGCTCGACGCGTTGATCCTCTCGGGCGCGCAGGTCAGGGTTGCGGCCGACGTCTCCGCCGAGGAAGCCGCCGTGCTCGAAGAGGGTGGCGCGGTGGTGCTCGACCCGCAGGGCCTTGCGATCCCAGGTGTGATCGAGCTGATCTGCGGCGGCGAGGAGCCGCCGGCCGATCCGACGGCGCGGTGCGAGGTGCTGATCACCCCGACGCTGCCGGACGGTTTCGACCGCTCGCAACTGGCGGGCAACGTCGCCGTGTCGATCCTGCTGGGAACCTCCGCCGCGGACGCGCTTGCCGTCCCGGTGGCGGCAGTCTCCGCGGACTCGGCTGGTCGCCCGCAAGTCGAGTTGGTGGTCGGCGAACTCGCCAAAGGCAAGTCCGCCGCGGAGCAAGAGACCCGCAAGGTCGTCATAGAAGCGGGTCTTTCAGCGCAAGGCTACGTGGAGATCAAGTCCGCCGAAGAGCCCATAGAAGCTGGTGACCTAGTCGTGGTCGGCGTCGGCGCGGTGGCCGAACAGGTGACGGACTCCGCGACGCCGACGGCGCTTGGCGCACGATTCCGACCGGTGGCGTGACGGGCGTGGACGGCATCGAGCCTGTCATCGCCTTAGAAGGGGTGTCGCGGACGTTCGCGGGCGCGGTCAAGGTGTTCGCCTTACGGGATGTGTCGATGCGCGTGGCGCCAGGGGATTACGTCTCGATCACCGGGCCCTCGGGCTCGGGGAAGTCGACGCTGTTGAACGTGCTCGGGCTGTTGGACCGGCCCACGATCGGGATCTACCGGCTCGCTGGAGTGGACACCGGACCGCTCGGTGACACCGCGCGGGCGCGTCTGCGGGCGGCGGAGCTGGGCTTCGTGTTCCAGGGGTTCCACCTGATGGCGAAGCGGACCGTGTTCGAGAACGTGTTGCTGGGCATGGCGTACGCGCCGGTGCCGAAGGCGGAACGCCAGGAGCGGGTGGCGGCGGTGTTGGAGCAGGTGTCGATGACGCATCGGGCCGCGTTCTTCCCGGCGACCCTGTCCGGTGGTGAGCGCCAACGGGTGGCGGTGGCTCGCGCCCTGGCGAAAGGCCCCGCGGTGCTGCTCGCCGACGAGCCGACGGGAAACCTCGACGCCCAGACCTCCGGCGAGGTGCTCGACCTGTTCGGGGAGTTGAACGCGGCAGGGCAGACGGTGCTGGTGGTGACTCACGACCCGCTGATCGCGGGCCGCGCCGCACGGCGCATGGCGATGACCGACGGCCGCTTGGAGGAGCGATGACCGCCGGGCCGAAGCGGGCGCGACCGTCCAGGCGCGAACGGTTCACCGGTGGCGATCTGTTGGGCGAGGCGGTGCGGGGCCTGGCGGGTCGGCCCGGGAGGTTGGTGCTGACCGCCTTGGCGGTGATGCTCGGGATCGGGTCGCTGGTGGTGACGATCGGGTTCGCGCAGACGGGTTCACGGCAAGTGGAGGCGACGTTCGATTCCGTGGCGGCGACTCAGGGCATGATCTCGGAGCGGGCGGACCCGCTGACCGGTGACAAGCCGCTGCCGCTGCCGTGGGACGCGGCCGAACGTGTGGCGCGGCTGAACGGGGTGGTCGCGGCTGGGACGTTGAGCGAGATCGAAGTGGATACCAAGCGGATCAGCGCGGCGCCGGTGTTCGACCCGGAGGCGCCGCCGGTGGCGGCGCCTGCCGTGATGGCGGTCACTCCGGACACGCTGGCCACTGTGGAGGGCGTGATGGCGGAGGGGGTCTTCTTCTCCGGCTTCCATGAGGCGACGGCACAGCGGGTCGCGGTGCTCGGCCGGGACGCGGCGGCGACGCTGGGAGTGGTTCGGGTCTCGGATCAGCCGTCGGTCTTCATCGGGGACGTCTCCTACACGGTGATCGGGATCATCGGGTCGGTCAAGGCGGGTCACGGTCTGCTGGGAGCGGTGGTGGTGCCGCAGTCGACGGCCCGGCGCCTGCTCGGCCTGGCGGCGCCCGATGAACTGCGGCTCAGATTGGAGGTCGGGGCGGGCCCGATGGTCGCGGCCCAGGCCGGGCCGGCGCTGAACCCGAATTCGCCGAACGACTACGACATCGCGCTGCCTGGACCGGCCTCAGATTTCCGCAAGAGCCTGACGAGGGATGTGAACTCGCTGTTCGTGGTGCTGGGTCTGGTGGCGTTGGCGATCGGGGCGCTGTCGATCGCAGTGGTGACGTCGTTGTCGGTGATGGAGCGGCGCGGCGAGATCGGATTGCGGCGGGCGTTGGGCGCGACGCAACGTTCGGTGGCGGCGCAGTTCGTGGCTGAGACGTCGATCGTTGGGCTGCTGGGCGGTTTGATCGGAGCGGCGGCTGGAGTGTTGGGCGTGGTGGGGATTTCGGCGGCGCGGGAGTGGACGCCCGTGGTGGACCTCCGGCTGGTCGCCGCCGCGGCCCTGGTCGGGGTCGTGACCGGGGCCGTGGCGGGGCTCGCGCCCGCGGTGCGCGCGGCACGCGTCGAGCCTGCGACCGCGCTGCAAGAAGGGACCTGACCGGGGCCTGTCGCCTTGCTTTACGAGCAGGGGAACAGCAGTCCACAGCGGGGGAAAACCCTGGGGATAACTACAGGGCTGTAATTAGCCCGGATCCGGCTTTTCCACAGACGCACGCCGCAGCCGCCTGCGACGATGGCGGTTTTCCACAGTTTGCTTGTTGTTGTCCACAGAAGGGCGTGGATAACTCCCGTTCATCTTGACGCAAGGTGGGTGTCCGCAGACCCCGCGGCGCGCTAGCTCATCGCCCAAGGCGAGACGGTCGCCACCACGATCGCCGTCAACAGCACCGCGGCGCCCGCGGCGGCGAACCACGCGTAAAGGCGGCGGCGTCCGCGCGGCGCGTAAGCGTAGACCGCCGCCAGCGCGGCGCCCATCAGCAGCCCGCCGATGTGCGCCTGCCAAGAGATGCCCCGCAGCATCACGCTCAGCACCAGATTCAACGCGATCACCGTGGCGAGCCCTCGGATGTCGCCGCCCAACCTGCGGGACAGGACGAAAGCCGCGGCGAAGAGGCCGAACACCGCGCCAGACGCGCCCAAAGTGCCCGCCAGCGCTCCCCCGACCGTGAAATCGGCGAGGCGGAAGTAGAGCAGCACGGCGGCGTGACCGCCCAAGGCGGAGCCGATGTACAAGACGGCGAAACGGGCTCGTCCAACCAAGCGTTCGACGAAGCCGCCGACCACCCACAGCGCGTACATGTTGAGCAGGAGGTGGGCCAACCCGCCATGCAGGAAAGCCGCTGTCACCATGCTCCACGGCTCGTACCAGACGATACCTGGCAGGAGGACCCAGTCCGCCGTCAACTCGCCCCCGCTCACCTGCTGGCCGATGAACGTCGCGACACACAGCACGATCGCGCCGATCGTCAACACCGGCGCGCGACGCCCGAGCGGGGAGCCGAACGCGGAGCGCAACACCGTGCGCGGATCACGCGCGCCGCGGACGCACTCAGGGCAGTGCACCCCGACAGCTGCCGGGATCTGGCAGGCGGGACAAACGGGGCGGTGGCAGCGCTGGCATCTGACCAACGCGGGCGTGCCGGGGTGGCGAGGGCATTCGGGAGAGCGCTGCTGCGCCGCCGACTCGCCCCCAACGGTCATGGCAGGACTTCGACCGATCCGATGACCACATCCTGGAGCGGGCGGTCGCCTGGCCCCGTGGGAGTGGCGCCGATCGCGTCCACCACGTCCCGTGACGGCTTGTCGGCGACCTGGCCGAATATGGTGTGTTTCCCGTTCAGCCATGTGGCGTCGCCCAGAGTGATGAAGAACTGCGACCCATTGGTGCCGCGGCCGCCGCGGATCCCCGCGTTGGCCATGGCGAGCAGATAGGGCTCGGAGAACGTCAGAGCTGGGTCGATCTCGTCGTCGAAGGTGTAGCCCGGGCCGCCGCGGCCGGTGCCTTCCGGATCCCCGCCTTGGATCATGAACCCGCTGATCACGCGGTGGAAGACGACCCCGTTGTAGAGGGGGCCTTGGCCCGTCTGGCCGGTGCGGGAATCGCGCCAGGCTTGTTCGCCCGTCGCCAGGCCGGTGAAGTTCGACACTGTCTCAGGCGCCGACTCGGGGAAAAGATCGACGCGAATGTCGCCCATGTTGGTGTGAAGAATCGCTTGCATCGGCCCATCCTCCCACGGCGGCCTGGGTGTTCAGGCATTTGACGGCTGGGGCCGCGGCCGGCGGCAGGAGCACGGTTGGCCGTACCATTGTTGGCACGCGGGTCCACGCGGGTCCCGCGAACACGAATCGAAGGAGAAGCCAATGGCCAAGTCAAGCTGTTGCAACCAAGGAGCCAAGAAGCCCGCGGCCGGCGCCTCTTTGATCGACAGGGCCGCCGAACTTGGGGAGACCGCGAAAACGGCCGCATTGAATGTTGGCGAGTTGGTCGTCGCCAAAGCCGGGCCGAAGATCGAGGCCGCCCGGGACTGGGCCGCGCCGCGCGCCCAGGAAGCATGGGCCAAGTCCATCACCGCGGCCGCGCCGAAGATCGACCAGGCCGCCAAGGCCATCGCGCCGAAGATCGACGAAGCCCGCGACCTGATCGTGGAGCGGGCGTTGCCGGCGGTGGTGGCCGCGGCGAACGCGGCCGCTCGCGCGGCCGCCGGCGAACAACTGGCGGACGCCAAGCGCGGGCGGCGCCGGCGCCGGCGCCGCCGGGTCGGCTGGGGCTTGTTCGGGGCGGCCATCGCCGCCGCGGGCTATTGGTTCTGGCGGCAGACCCGCCCCGTGACCGACCCGTGGGCCGAAGAGGAATGGGACGATCTGGACGATGCCGCCGAGGCCCCGCAAGAGGATCTGGGCGACGCCGCGAGCGACGCCGCGTCCGCGATCGGGGAAGCGGCGGGCCAGGCCGTCAAGGCGGTGACCGGCGCGGTCAAGAAGGCGAGCGGCGCGGTCAAGAAAACGGCTGCCTCAGCCGCCGAGGAGCCTGCCGGCGAGTCCTGACCGGGACTCCTCACCTCGCCCACGATGCGAGACGGCCGCGGGCTGCCGGCCCGCCGGCGGCCCGCGGGAGGGAAGGTGAGACATGGACGGGACAGCGCTGATCGTGGCCGAATCATGTTTCGGGAACACCGACGCCGTGGCTGAGGTGGTGGCTGAGGCGCTCGCCTCAGCGGGCGCGCTGGCGGTCGACTCGCGGCGGGCCCACGAGGCGCCCTCGACCCTGCCGGCCGGGACCGAGTTGCTGGTCCTGGCCGCTCCCACCCACAACTACTCGCTGCCGCGCTGGCGCACCAGACGACACGCGGAGAAACGCGGCGCCAAACCCGCTCACCCCATCGGCGTGCGTGAGTGGATGGGTGGGC
The DNA here is from genome assembly GCA_031278075.1 of Bifidobacteriaceae bacterium. GTDB lineage: Bacteria > Actinomycetota > Actinomycetes > Actinomycetales > WQXJ01 > JAIRTF01. The sequence goes on from JAITLE010000283.1 coordinate 16,135, forward strand.
TCACCGTGGCGCCGAAGCTGCGCGTCGTCTGCATCGACACCGCGCTGCACAGCGAGTTCACGCCATCCTCGGCCGCCAAGGCCGCGACCCGTCTGCTGCGGCGCGCCGGGTTCGCCAACGCCTCCCGGGGACCCACCTTCTTTGTCGAGGACGCGGCCGGCCCGTTGCGGGACTCGGAGCTGGCGCGCGCCAAAGCCTGGGCGATCGCCCTCGCGGCCAGCCTCAGCGCCGCGCGCGGGGCCGAGGCTGGCCGTTGACCGGCTCGGTCATTCGGTGGCTGAGGCGGACGGCTGCGGGTCGGCCGGACCCGTCGACACGTGGACGGTCACCGTGTCGCCCACCTTGACTTCCTCCCCGGCCGGCGGTTCGGTCCGAATCACCTGGCCAGCGGGCACCGTGGCGCTCGTCTCCTCCACTTCGGCGTACTTCAGGTTGGCGCCGGTGATCCAGCCCCGGGCCTCGGAGGCCGACTTGCCGGTGAAGTCTTCTAGTTTGACGACGGGCACCGCCTTGGCCACCACGATGCTGACGGGCGCCTTCTGGTCCACTGTCACTCCCGCCGCCGGGTCGGTGCGGATCACGGTGTCCGGGGGCTCGTCGGATTCCTCGAACGTGGCGCCGCTCGGCACCAGGCCGGCGGCGTTGAGCTCATTGGAGCACTCCGACTGAGTCTTGCCCTTGCAAACGGGGACGGTGGTCTTGCCGTTGGAGATGATCACTTTCACGTCGCTGCCAACCGGGAGCTCCTGGTCCACCGCGGGATCGGTCCCGATCACCTTGCCTAGGGCGATGGTCGGATGGTTCTCCGGCACCACGCCGTCGAACTTCAGGTTCGCGGCCAGCAGAGCCGCCTCAGCCTGGTCCTGGGTCATCCCCTCGGTCGGCGGAACCCGACTGATGTTGGCGCCCAACGACACGATGTACTTGACGGTCGCGCCTTCGTCGACGGTGTCCCCGCTGGCCGGCTCGAACCGGATGACCTGACCCGCCGGGTACAGATCGCTCCGCTCGCCGACACCTTCGGCCGCCGTGAGCTTGGCCTGGTCCAACACGGCCACCGCGTCCGCCACCGACCGCGAATCCGGCACCGGGGGCACCGTGACAGGCGCGGCCTGAGTCGTGGGCGGGCTCGTCGGCTCCTGCGCCGGCTCGCCGCGGTTCGTCAGCAGAAGGATCAGCGTCACCAGCAGCGCCACGCCCACGACCGCGCCGACCGTGGCCCAGATGATGACGAGCCGCTTGCGTTTGGCCTCGGCCGCCTGCTCCTCTTCCTCCACCAGCGACGACGGCGGCAAGATCCCGGCGTTCTGGAACGACGCGCCCACCGGCGGGCTGGGCGGCGCGTAGCTGCTGTAGGCGGTCACCGGGGGCGGCAACACCTGAGTGGCCTCCGCCTGGACACTCGGCGCGGCCACCGGGGGTGGCTGGGAGATGCGCGTGCCCTGCTTGAACGCCTGCAAATCGGCCAGGAACTCCGAAGCCGTCGAATACCGCAAATCGCGGTTCTTGACCAGGGCCCGCATCACGATCTGGTCCAAGGCGGCCGGCACGTCCGGCGCGAACGCGGAAGGCGGCACGGGTTGTTCGCGGACGTGCTGGTAGGCCACCGCCACCGCCGAATCGCCGACGAACGGTGGCCGGCCGGTGAGCAACTCGAACAGCACGCATCCCGTCGAATACAGGTCGGAGCGGGCGTCCACGGTCTCGCCGCGGGCTTGCTCGGGCGAAAGATACTGGGCGGTCCCGATGACCGCCTGCGTTTGGGTGACGGCATCGGACGTCTCCGCCAAAGCCCGCGCTATGCCGAAATCCATGACTTTGACTTGGCCCGCGGCGGTCAACATGATGTTGCCGGGCTTGATGTCGCGATGCACAATCCCGGCGTGATGCGCGTACTGGAGGGCGGACAGGACGCCGATCGTCACGTCGACGGCCTCGTCGATGGGCAACGCGGCGCCGTCGCGCATCAATTCGCGCAGGGTGTGGCCCTCGACGTATTCCATGATGATGAACGGCACATGGTGGGTCACCCCTTGCGTGTCCGTCACCACGTCCTCGCCCGTGTCGTACACCGAGACGATCGCCGGGTGGTTCAAAGACGCCGCGGCCTGCGCCTCGCGGCGGAACCTGGTTTGGAACGATGGGTCGCGCGCCAGATCGGACCGCAGCAGCTTGATGGCCACCGTCCGTCCCAACCGCGTGTCGCGGCCCACATGCACTTCAGCCATGCCGCCCCGACCGATTAGCTCGCCGACCTCGTACCGGCCGGCGAGGATCCGTGGAGTCAGGTCCGCCACTGTCTCACCTTTCCCTTGGTTGCGCCGCCGTGGGCGGGGCGCTAGCAAACATTATCGCGGTCGGCCGCAAAGAGCGGAAAAGCGCCGCCGTGGGCGCCGTCACCACCAGGCTCATGTCGGCGTAGATAGTGGTCAGCAATCCGATGAGGATGATCAAGAACAGGCCAAACGCCGCGAGGAGCGCCGCCCACCACTCGCGGGACCAGCGGACCAGGCCGGCGCCCCACCAGGAACGGCGGCGGGCGACGGGTTGGGTCGGCCGTGGTGTGGACGTCCCCGACGGCGTGTCGACCGTGGGCAGCACGTGTTGCGGCGCGGGGACCTCGTCGCGGCGGCGGGGCTGCTGCAAGTAGGGCGTCACCCCGGCGCCTGCCACCGGTCGAGCTGTCGGCGTGGTGGGGACCGCGGGCGCCGGCCGGCCCGTCAGCTCTTCCCGAGAGGGCACGGGCGGCGCGATCGGCAGCGCCTGCGCGATCTGCGGCGGCGCGTCGGGGACGCGCAACCGGCGTGACGGCGGTCTCACGGGTTCGGGCGGGGACGTGGGCGGGGGTTCGGGCGGGGACGCGGGCGGGGACGCGGGCGGGGTCACCAGGGTCGGCTCGGTGACGGGCGCCTCGGGCGCCTCGGGATGTGGCGCGATCGTGGCCGACATGGCGGTTTGGGGCGCCTCGGGCGGCATGATCGCCCGCGAGTCCAGCACAGGTTGCTCCGCCGTGGTGGGCGATGCCGTCGCATCCGCGCGCACCGGGTCGCCACCGCCGCGGCGGGTCGCCAGCAGGCGGCTCACCAACGCCCGGTGGATGTCGAGGGTCTCGCGGAACAAGCCCGCCAGCTCGGCGCCATCCGCGGGCCGCCGCGCGGGGCTCTTCTCCATCAGCCGCATCACCAAGGTGGCGAGGGACTTCTCAACCGACGCCGGCAGCGGCGGCGGTTTCTCGTTGACCTGCGCCAACGCGATCGCGACATAGTTCGCGCCGCGGAACGGGCGTTCCCCGACGAGGGCCTCATATGCGATCACCCCCAGGGAATAGAGGTCCCCGGCGGGAGTCGCGGGGTTGCCGAGGGCCTGCTCCGGGGCGAGGTATTGGGCGGTCCCCATGACCTTGCCCACATCCGTCAGCGGCAGCTGACCGTGCGCCACCGAGATCCCGAAGTCGGTCAGCTTGACGTGGTCGGCGTGCCCCAACAAGATGTTGCCGGGTTTGACGTCACGGTGCACCACCCCCACCGAATGCGCCGCGTGCAAACCCAAGGACGCTTGGATCAGGATCGGCAGCAGGCGCAGCGGCCCAATTGTCGAATGCGTGGCCAGCACATCCGCCAGCGACTTGCCGTCGACGTACTCCATGACGATGTAACCGGTGCCGTCGACCTCGCCGTAATCAAGCACCTGGGTGATGTTCGGATGGTTCAGCATCGCCGCGTTGCGGGCCTCGAAGCGGAGCCGTTTCAACGACACCTCGTCGTCGGTGTATTCCGGGCGCAACACTTTGACCGCCACTGGGATGCCCGCCACCATGTCGTGGGCGCGCCACACCTCGCCCATGCCGCCCACCGCGATCCGGGACACCAACTTGTAGTGTCCGCCCTCAAGAAGCAGTCCCGGCTGTGCGATCACTTGAACACCGCCTGAAGGATCGCGCCGGCTATGGGGGCGGCCACGGCGCCACCCGTGCCGGCGGCGCCTCTGGCGCCGCCGTCCTCCACCACCACCGCGACCGCGACGACGCGCCCATCCACCTCGCCGAATCCGACCGTCCAAACATCCGGCGCCTCGCCCTCGCG
>JAITLE010000040.1 GCA_031278075.1 Bifidobacteriaceae bacterium
ACCCAAGGATCCAGCGCCGCCACCGGCGCGTCCGAGCCCAGAGCTAGCCGAACCCCTCGCGCCAGGAGGCTGGCCAGCGCATATGCCCGGTCTGTCCGCCCGGGCCAGTGCCGGTCGGCGACATCGCGATCGTCCAGCGCGTGCTCGGGTTGCATGGAGGCGATCAGGCCGAGCCGAGCGAAGCGGTCGAGATCGGCCCATCGGAGAAGCTGCGCGTGCTCAATCCGGCCGCCGCATCCCACCGTCTCGAACGCGTCGAGCGCGGCCGCGTTCGCCCGGTCGCCGATCGCGTGCACCGCTGGCGTCAACCCGCCGGCGGCGCCTCGCTCCATCAACTGGACCAATTCCTCAGGCGGTGTGGTGACCACGCCGCACGCATCGGGGCCGCTGAGGCCGGGGTAGGGGTCGAAACACCACGCGGTGCGGGTGTTGAGGGAGCCGTCCGTGATGATCTTCAGCGGTCCGGCGCTGATCAGCGCGTCGCCCTCGACCGGGTCGCCGGTGCGCGCCCCCGTGCTGAGGGCGAGGTCGAGGTCCGCGGGATAGAAGCCGCACTCGACCCGCAGCGTGTCGAAACCCGCCGCGCGCCGGCGCATCCAATCCGCCCGGTTCCATGTCATCTCCAGGTCGACAATCCCGATCACTCCGCGCCGGGCGGCCGCACGCGCCGCGTCGGCGGCCCACGCGTCCCCGGTCTCGGCCGAGACCGCGTTGTAGACCGTGCCCACCGCGAACCAGTCCTGTTCGCGCAGCAGCCCCGTCGGGTGGTCCCCCAAGCCGGCGCGGCGCAACGCGGCGCCGCTCAGCCACGCGCAGTGCAGGTCGCCGCTGACGGCCACGATCTCCCGCCCGGGCGCCGCCGCGTCGAACAGCGCGCGATCGGGGGCGTCCGCCCACAGCCCGTCCCTGAAGCCGACCAGCGCCAACGGCCCGGCAGGGTTGAGTTCGGCCGCCCGGCGCGCCGCTTCGGCGACGGCCGCGGCGGATGTCGCCTCCGACACGTCGATCCGCCGCGAGTGGGCCGCCCACGTGGCGAAATGCACGTGCTCATCCCAAAAGCCGGGAAGCAGCCAGCGTCCGTCCGCCGCGAGTCGCGGCCGCTTCGCCGGCTCCCGGGACGATCCGGTGGCCCGGATGCCCGTCACAACTCCCGCGTCCACGGCGACGTCGACCAGTTCAGGGCTCCCCGGCAGGCGCGCGCCGATCAGTTCGACAGTTCCGCTGCTAGTCATCACAATTCCTCCTGCAGTGCTCGCCGCATCAACGCGGCCAGGGTCGGGTTGGCGTAGGGGCCGGATCCATCCAGCTCTTCGATTATCCGCTCGCGCACCTCGCGCGGCTTGTCCTGACTCAGCTTGACTCTGGCGTCCAGCCGCGTGACCGCCAGCCGGAAGCTGACAGTGAAGCGTGCCACCCGAGCCGCGTATTCGGCGTCCGCCGGCGTGCCCCGCATCAGCCGCGGGCGCGCCACCGGCCGCTCGAAGTGGGCCACCAGCCGGTCCAGCGCCATGAGGCTCGCTTCGCCGGACAGCCGCTCCGGCACGCCGCTCAAGTGCGCGGTGACATAGTTCCAGGTCGGCACAGCCGGCCCCGACCCATACCAGCTCGGACTGATATAGCCGGCTGTCCCGTTCACAATCACCAGCATCTCGCCCGCGCCGAGGCAATGGTCCTCAGCGTCGGGCCGGCACATGTGCCCCAGCAGCACGATCCCGTCGCCCCCTCTCCCCTCCCGGCTGGAGCGGTCGCCCGCCTCACCGCTGGCGCTGTCGACCGGCACGGCATCGTCCGGCGCGAGCAACACGGGGTAGTGGGAGGCGACGATCGGGCGGCCGGGGGGATGCGACACCAAGGTGGCCCAACCGACATCCGCGATCAACGTCTTCGCGATCTTGACGGCGTCGCCCTCGTAATCCGGGTTGGGCTGCACGGCGTGTCCTTTCGGGGCGGGAGCGGGAACTAAATGGTCTTGCCGGCGAGCGCCAGACGGGCGCGGCCGCGGGCCCTTTGCACGGCTGGATCCGGCACTGGCGCGGAGGCGAGCAGACGCTGGGTGTAAGGCTCGGCGGGATGGGCGAGGACCTGGGCGCGGCCGCCCTGTTCGACGATTCGACCGTCACGCATCACCGCGACCCTGTCGGCCAAGGCGTCCACAACCGCCAGATCGTGGCTGATGAACAGGCAGGCGAAGCCCAGCCGCGCCTGGAGTTCGCGGAACACGTCCAGGACCTGGGCTTGGACGGAGACGTCCAAAGCGCTGGTGGGCTCGTCCGCGATCAGGAGCGCCGGGTCGAGCGCCACCGCCCTGGCGATCGCGACCCGTTGGCGTTGGCCGCCCGACAGCTCGTGCGGGTAGCGGTCATCCCAGCGGGAATCCAACCCGACCGAGCGCAGCAGCTCCCGGGCGCGCTCCGCCGCTTCGGCGCGGCTGAGGCCGCCCAAGACCCGGAGCGGCTCGATCACCGCTTGGGCGACGCGGAAACGCGGGTTGAGGGATGTGGCGGGGTTCTGGAAGACGACCCCGACCGTGCGCCGCACCGCTTGGCGCCCGCGCCGACTGAGGGTCGTGACATCGTGGCCGTTCACCGCGACCTCGCCGCGGGTCACGGGCGCCAGCCCGAGGACGGCCCGCCCGACTGTGGTCTTCCCGCTGCCGGACTCGCCGACCAGGCCGAGGATCTCGCCGGGAGCGACATGCAGGTCCACGCCGTCCACGGCGCGGACCCGTTTGCGCAGCCGGCCGCCGTATTCGACCACGAGGTCGTGGATGCCCAGGACTGGCGGGTCGGCCACATCCGGTCCCGGCGCCGAGTCCGCCCCGCCGCGCGCGCCGATCCGCGGGACGGCGGCGAGGAGTTCCCGGGTGTAGGGGGCCTTCGGCTGGGTGAACAGCGCGTCGACGGGCTGGTTCTCCACGACATCCCCGGCGCGCATCACCACCACCCGGTCGGCCAGGTCGGCCACGACGCCCATGTTGTGGGTGATCAGCAGGATCGCCGAGTCGGAGCTGGCCCGAACCGCCCGGAGCACGTCCAAGACCTCGGCTTGGACCGTCACGTCGAGGGCGGTGGTCGGCTCGTCGGCGATGATCAGGCGGGGGGAGTTGGCCAGCATCATGGCGATGGCGATCCGTTGGGCCTGGCCACCCGAGAACTGGTGCGGGTAGTCGCCGAGGCGCTTCGCCGGCGAGGCGATCTCGACCAGGCTGAGCAGGTCGATCGCTCGCTGGCGGCGTCGCCGCGCGGTCATCCCCGGTTCGGCCAGCTTGACCACCTCGTCGAGTTGGTAACCGACCGAGAACACCGGGTCGAGAGCCGCCACAGGGTCTTGGAACACCATGCCGACGCGCCGCCCGCGCACGGCGCGCAGTTCGCGTTCGCTGAGGGCGAGCAGGTCGCGGCCCTCGAATTCGATCTGCCCCGTGACCTTCGCGTTGCCCGGCAGCAGGCCGAGCATCGCCAGCGCGGTGACGGTCTTGCCCGAGCCGGATTCGCCGACCACGGCCACCACCTCGCCTTGGCCGATCTCGAACGACGCCGACCGCACGGCCGTGTGGTTCTGGCCGTCCACGTCGAACTCGACGCCAAGGGCGCGCACCTGGACGAGCGGTCCAGGCGCCGCCGCCGGACCGGGCGGCGGGGTCGGCTGCGCGGCGTTCGATGTGGCGCCGGTCATGACACGCCCTCCGCCGCGCCGACGTCCGCCGCGGCCTCGCGCGCGGCGCGCTCGCGCTTGTGGGTCTCCCAATCCAGCAACATCTTGTTGTGATAGTCGGCGATCCAGATCAAGTAGTCGCGCCCGTTGGTCAGTCGCCTGCGGGCGGCTTGTTCGTCGGGTCTCAGGCCGGCGATGGCCTGGTCGATCGTCGCGATCTCGCGGTCGAAGAAGCGGTGCTCATTGGACAAGAAGCTGCCCCAAGGATCGTCTTCGGCCTTGAAATAGTGCCGCCGGTCGCCCGGGATCGAGTGCTGGCGGATGAACCGCGTGTCCACCAGCCGACGTGTCGACATCGACACCGCCCCGGCGCTGGCGTGCAGCGCGGTCGCCAACTCCGCGGACGAGAGGTACGGCTGATCCGTGATCATCAGGTAGCCGAGGACGCGGCCGTCCATCCGCGACGTGCCGGCCATCTCCCAGATCAAGCTCAGGTCCTCAGCGAATTGGCGGCGCGTCTGCTCGCGCTCGTCGACTGGTTCGCGGTCCCGGCCCTTGGAGTCGGTCCGGCTCGGCGGCTCATCGCGGTCATCGTTCACGGCGCTGGTTCCCTCCTGGCGCCCGCCTGGTCTGGGCGGGGCCAAACAACCTACAGCTTAGGGACCGCACGGCCCGCCGGCCGGACATCAGGCGGCGTTCTTCGGATCGAGGGCGGCGCGCAGCGCCTCACCCAGCATGATGACCGCCAGCACCGTCACCGCCAGGAACACCGACGGCCAGATCAGGATGTGCGGGGCGGTCTGGAAATGCCGCGAGCCGGCCGCGATCTGCAACCCCCAGGAGATCGCTGGCGCTTGCAAGCCGACACCGAGGTAGGTCAGCGAGCTCTCGGCCACAATCACCGCGCCGATCGAGATGGTGGCGAGTATCAACACGGGCGACAAGGCGTTCGGCAACACATGCCGCGTGATGATCCGCCGTGTGGTCAGCCCCATCGTGGTCGCGGCCACCACGTAGTCGAGCCCCCGCACCGAACGCACTGAGCTGCGCACCAGCCGCGCCGTCAACGGCCAGCCGAACACTCCGAGCACCACGCTGACCGACAACGGCGACCGGTCTCCGACGGAGTTGAGCACCACGATCGCCCCCAACAGGAACGGGAAGCCCAAGAACACCTCCGTCAACCGGGACACCACTTGATCGGCGACGCCGCCGAAATACCCCGCCAAGGTCCCCAGCACGATGGCGATCGCGACGCCGATCACAGTTGCCACCAACCCGACCACAATCGACGAGCGGGCCCCGAAGACGACGTTCGCCCAGACGTCGCAACCCTGGACGTCGAAGCCGAAGGGGTGGCCCGGCGCCGCGCCGTCGGCGCTTGACCCCAGGTCGCAGGCGCGCGGGTCGCCGTTGCCGAACAGGCCCGCGAAATAGCTGGGGAAGATCGAGAAGGCGACGAGCAGCCCCAGCGCGGCCGCTGGCGCGATGAACGTCCAATGCCGGACCGCGCGGCGCAGCGCCGACCGGCGGACTGGGGCGGCGACGGGCTCGAGGGCGGTGATGTCAAGCACGGCGCAACCTCGGATCCAGGCCCACGTGGATCGCGTCGACCAGCACGCTGGTCGCGAGGAAGATCACGATCAAGGCTGTGGACACCCCGACCACAGTTGGGCCCTCATGCGTGCGGATCGCCTCGAACAGGAGGTTGCCGACCCCGGGCAGGTTGAAAATGCCTTCGATGATCACGGTCCCTCCCAACAGGTACCCCAGGTCGGTGGCCAGGTAGGTCGAGGCCGGGATGAGCGAGTTGCGCAACACGTGGATCCCCACCACCCGGCCCGGGCCGAAGCCTTTGGCTCTCCCGGCGCGCACATAATCGGCCGAGAGCGATTCGACCATCGCTCCTCGCATCAGGCGTGAGACAGCTGAGAGCCCGAACACCGCGATCACCGCCGCCGGCAAGATGTACGAGGCGGGCCAACCGTCCCGGACGCCCGCCACAGGCAACCAACCCAACGTCACCCCGAAGACCTGTTGGGACACCACCCCAAGCACGAACACCGGCACGCAGCTGGCCAGAACCGTCAGGGCGAGCAGACCGTGGTCGATCACGGTCCCCCTGCGCAGGGCCTGAACGACCCCGATCGTCAAACCGACCACGATCTCCATCGCCCACGCCGTCAACGCCAAGGCGATCGTCACCGGCCAGCGGGTCGCCATCAGGCCCAGCACCGGCCGTCCCTTGAAGTCCGAGCCGAGGTCGCCGTGGACGAGGCCGCTCAAGTACATCCAGTACTGCTGCCAGATGGGCAGATCCAAGTTGTACTTGACGCGCAACGCGGCGACGGTCGACTCCTCCAACGGCTTGTCGCCCGCCAGAGCTCGCACCGGGTCGCCCGGGAGGGCGAAGACAGCCAGGTAGATGACGAAGGTGACGCCGAGGAACACCAGGGCGAGCCCCGCCAGCCGCTGGGCCGTCTTCGCCGCCAGCCTCATGGCGCGGCCCGGCCCGCGAGGTGCGACGCGGCAGCCAAGATGGCTCCATACTGGACGCCGACCAGGGCGCTGATCGGGATCGGCTCCGAGGCGTCGGAGGCTGCCGCGGACTGGCGCCAATCGTCGCAGCGGCGCGCGAGGCGGTCCGCGATCGCCACCAGCACGGCATCGTCCGCCGAATGCCCGATCTGGGACTCGACGGCCCGCAGCAACATGCCGCCGTAGCGCAACTGGAACATGCGCACGGTGTCCTCGCAGCCGAAACGCTCCGCGACGGTGGCCTCGCGGCGGGCGGACGGCTGACGCGCGCGGGCGAGCGCGGTCCTGGCCGCGCCGCCCATGGCGGAGGCGAACACCCTGGCGCCGTGGTTCAAGGGCGTGGTCCAGTCGACGATCTCGTCCGCCGCGGCGACCACCGCCGCCAGCGCCTCGGCCAGCTCCAGGGTTTGTTCGCCGGTGCGGCGCAGCAGGTCGGCATAGCTCTCACCGGTGGGCCTGGTGTCGCCGGCGCGGGCGTCGCGCCAATAGGGCAGCTCTGCGATCAACGACAAAGCGCCGTAGTGCTGGCTGGCGTATTGGCCGGAGGAATTGCCGCTCGAACCGGGCGGATAGGGGTCCAGCCCGAGCGACTCCATCCAGTCGTAAGCCTCCTCCAAACTGGTCTCGGCGAAGATCGCCGGGGCGAGCGCCTCCAAATGACCGGATTCCGGCTCGCCCTTGTCGAGCGGAATGCCCAACGCGCGCGGCACGGCGTGAAGCGCGGGGTAAAGCTCGGGAACGGCGCGCGAAAGGTAGTAATAGACCCCGCCCATCTCACTGTTGTGCAGGGCGACATACAGATCGGGGCGCATCAGGTCGATGGCGTCCCTGAGCGCGCGCGTCTCCGGCAGCATCGCGTCGAAATGGGCCTTCTTGTAGTGGAAAGGGAACGTCCATTCGACCTGTTCGTCGGGGGCTGGGCGGAAGAAGTGGCGGGCGTAATGGCCGCGGTCGCCGGGGTTCTTCAGCCAGCCTTCGTTGAGGCGATAGCCGTCCGGGTCGACGCACGGGATGATGCCCCAGGCGGCGTCCAGGCTGCGGCGCAGGTCCAGGTCTTCGATCAGTTGCTCGGCGAGGTGCAGCGCCGTCCACGATCCGATGGGTTCGTTCGGGTGCACCCCGCCCACCACCAGGTGGGCCAGGCGGCCCGACCCGATGGTGTGCAAGATGATGGGTTCGCCAGCTCGGGAGACGCCGACTTGACGGCGTCCCACGATGTCCGGGTGGCGGGCCGCCAGGTCCTCGAAGGCTTCGGCCAACTCGTCCAGGAGGGGGAAGTCGGCTTTGGGAGGTGTCGCGGCGGCCCGCCGCTCGATCTCGTCCAGCGAGAGTGGCTCGCCCGCCACCGCGACGGCGCTGGAGGTCATCCGACCAACTCGACGTAGGCGAAGCGGATGGAGCCGGCGGCGGAGTGCAGATCGGCGATCCTGTCCGAGGTGACGTAGAGGTAGCGGTTGCCGAAGGTCGGGATCACCGGGAAGTCTTCGAGGATGCGCTCTTGGACCGCGCGGTAGCCGGCGAACGATTCCTCGAGGGTCGGAGCGGCGTCGGCCGCGGCGAGCAGCGCGTCGACCTCCGCGTTGGAGTAGCCGCCGGTGGCGAAGTTGCCGTCGCCGGCCGCTGTGTAAAGCGAGTGCAAGGTGTCTTGTTGGCTCGGGTAGAGGGCGCCCCAGCGTCCGCGGTTGATGTCGTAGTCGCCGGTGGCGATCTTGTCGGTGAACTCAGCCCAATCCGTCGCGGGCGTGGCCACCACGTCGAGTTCGAGGTTTTGGCGCAGTTGGTTGGCGTATGCCTCGAACACGTCTTCCAAGCCCCAGCCGCCGGGGTACAGGATCTCCACTCGGCCTTCGAGGCCGCCGGCCTCCGCGAGGAGCGCCTTGGCGCCGGCCGCGTCGAATTCGCAGTACTTGCCGCAGACGCCCTCGGGGGAGCCCGGCATGGTCGACGCGGTCAGGGATGTGGCGGGGATCTGCGAACCGGAGTAGATGGCCTCGTTGATGGCGGCGCGGTCGATCGCCATCGAGAAGGCTTGGCGCACGCGCACGTCGGAGAAACGCTCGTCGCCGGGGTTGAAGCCGAGGAAGTCGACGCCGGGCGCGTCCAACGCGTGCAGGCGGTCGCCGAAGTCTTGAGCGGCGATGGCGACCTTGGCGCCGGCCACGGCGGCGATGTCGACCTCGCCGGCCAGCGCGTCGGTGTAGGCGGTGTCGGTGTCGATATAGGTGCGGAAGGTGATCTGGCTGATTGTCGGGGGAGTGCCGGCGTAGTTCTCATAGGCCGTCACCACGACGTCTTGGCCGGATTCCCATGGCGCGGTCATCTTGAACGGGCCGTTGCCGATCGGCATCTTGTCGAACGCGTCGAGGTCCTCGAAGGCGGCGGCCGGCATCGGGTAGAGCCCGGTCTGGCCGTCCGACAACTGGAAGGGGAACTGCCGGTCGGGGCCGGTCAACTCGACGGTGAACGTGAGGTCGTCGATCACTTTGAGTCCTGCCAACTCGGTGGCCGTCGGCTCGCCTTCGGCTGGGTGGGTCTCGGTGTAGCCCACCACGTTGCGCAGCTGGCCCGAGTTGACCCAGGCGTTGGGGCCGTAGGCGGTGTGGTTCCAGGCGTCGACATACGACTGGGCGGTGACGTCTTCGCCGTTGTGGAACGTCCAGCCGTCGCGCAGCTTGATGGTCCAGGTGATCGCGTCGTCGGATTCGACGGATTCGGCTTGGAGGTATTGGATCTCTTCCTCTTCGTTGAGGATGGTCAGCGGGCTGAACACGGCGATCAGGATCTCGTAGGACGCGTAGTGGTTGCCTGGCGTCAGGTGGTCCGGCTCCTGGATCGCGACAGAGATGGCGGTGTCGGTGGTGGCGCCCGCGGTGGTGGTGGGACCGGCTGAGTTGGTCGCGTCCCCCTCGTCGCTCTTTTGGCCGCACGCGCTGATCGACAGCGTGACGGCGGTCAAGACCGCAGTGAGGGCGGCGGCCCGATGCCGTCTGGTTGGGTGTGTCATGGGTCATCCTTCGTGATTGGCTCGGGTTTGGACTGTCCCCAACCCTAGGAGCCCGCGCGCGCTAAGGCCACACAAGTTTCAAGAACTTCTGAAACTTCTAACACCCCCGAAATATTCGGGGGCGCCGGGCCTCCGGGCCGGCGACGCGCTCGCCGAGTCATGCGAAGCTCCTCACAACTCGGCGCAGCACGTCACCGGGCCCAACTCCTGACGCTTGGTCTGGGTGGGAGGTTGGCGGGTGCGCGAGACCAGAACTGGCTCGGGCGCGGTCGCTGTGCGGCTCTGGTCCGCGAGTCCGGCGGCGTGGTCGTCGGGGTGGAGCGTGTGGGCTGCGCGCGTGACGACGCCCAGTTGGCGCCGCTGGTCGAGCCCGCGGGCGAGCGGTTGACGCCTTGGCCAGGGCGGGCTGGATCTGGGGCCGCTGCCGTGAGCGGGGCTGTTGATGGGGGATGTGGCTGGACTGGTGGTCTGGTCGGCGGCCGAGCTGGTGGTTGGACTGGTGGCCGGGCCGGTCGTGTGGCCCAGCCCACCGCTGTCACGCCGTGACAAGCGAAGAATGGCGACTTTTGTGTCCCCGAAGCCGAGTTTTGGCGACTTTTGTGCCTGCCCGACACGCGCATAGGCCTTTGACCAGGTGATACGTGTGAACCCCGGGCACAA
>JAITLE010000063.1 GCA_031278075.1 Bifidobacteriaceae bacterium
GCAGCGCTCGCACCTTTGTGTCGCCGCGCTCAAGCGCCAGCAGCGCACCCGTGTCGAGGGTGAGACCCAACACTCGATCCGGCGGGATCACTCAAGGCCCAACGCTTTGTCGGCCCAGGTGAGGTCACTGGAGTCAACGGCGCCCAACTCTCGATCCAGGTCGTCAAGGAGACCAGCCAACCCGTCCTCGCGTTGCGCCCTCGCCACCGCCGCGCTGATGAAACCCGACACCGACGCCGCGTGCCCCTGCTTGACCGCTTGACGAATCTCGGCCACCTGCCGGTCCGGCAAGCTGATCGCAATCTTCTGAGTCATACCAGCGACATACCGCTGCGACCACCCAAGCGCTACCGTCGCGTTTCGCGACAACATGCCCGATGGCGTGTGAACCTCCCCGCCCACAAGGGACAGGGCATGCGGCCCTCACATCGTCAAAGCCGTCCGACGCGCCCTGTGTCGGTCTCAAGCAGCACTGCGGCCCCAGCGCGGGCGGCGTTCTCCACCCGCGTGGCGGCGTCCGAGCTGAGAACGTCCGCCGGGCCGACGCCATCGCCCCACCGCCGCCACCAGGGCGGCCAACAGCCGGACGACGAGTCGACCTGGGTGTCACCGGATGAAAGACCGCGGCTGGGCTATCGCGGTGAACGGCCTGTACGGCGATTAGGCAGCCCAGGTCGCGAAGGCGTTCCAGAAGGAGAAGGGCCTCAGCGTGGACGGCTTGATCGGTGCTGCGACTTGGGCGGCCGCCTGGACCGCGCCCATCACCTAACCCCCGCCCGAGTGGGGAAACAAGCGCCCCCGCCTGGCCCACGTGGCCCGGCGGGGGCGCTTTGTCACGTCTCAGGGAGAGCCAGCGAATCCAGCAGGCTGCCGCCGTCCGTCAGCGCGTCCGCCAGGAATTGCACGCGTGCGCGCGGCACGTCCTGGATGGCGCGGCCCGCGATAGCGCGATACCAGGACGCCGGCCACCTGGACCCGGGATGGGCGGCGGCCACCTCCTGGTCGGAGCGGTAGGTCACCACCGTCGGCTCCGGCATCGTCTCCAGGAATGCCACCAGCGCGTCCACTTCCCGGGCGGCGCGCCGCTCCAGGTCCTCGAGCAGTTCGCGGATACCGTCGGGGACCGGCCAGCGTATCCGCCCGTCCTCGTCTCGCTGGGACGATTCCCAGCGGCGCACGGATCTGCTGTGGACGCCGATCAGCGCCGCTAGTTGGTCACCGGATAGGCCGAGGTATTCGCGGACCACTCGGAGTTCTCCGGCGCCCATAGGGCGTTCTGTCTCCATAGGTCTTCTCCTCTCTTACACCCTATCTTTGGGCGTATATGGCGCTATATCGCGTCGTACTGGGACGGGCAGGTCAAGGCTGGCCGCGA
This sequence comes from Bifidobacteriaceae bacterium, assembly GCA_031278075.1. Taxonomy (GTDB): domain Bacteria; phylum Actinomycetota; class Actinomycetes; order Actinomycetales; family WQXJ01; genus JAIRTF01. The sequence continues at coordinate 1,376 of JAITLE010000063.1, forward strand.
CCCGCGCGCCTCTGACCTGCTACGACGCAGGTCAGGGGCGTGGAGGGGACCGTGGGCCAGATCGGACTTGAACCGATGACCGGCGGATTATGAGTCCGCTGCTCTAACCGACTGAGCTACTGGCCCGCCGCCCCGACAGGGCGCGTCTAACCCTATAACCTTGCCGGATGGTGTTTCTCCGCGCTGACAAGCCGCCCCGCCACGTGTTGGACACCCTCGCGGCGCCGAAGGGTGGCAGAACGCTCGCCTCCGCGGTGCTTGGGGACGGCACGTGGCTGGTCGCGACCACGCTCGGGTTGGCGGTCTGGCGCGCGGACGGGGCCCGTTTCCACCCGTGGGACAGGATCGACCGGGCGGTTCTGCGCCGCCGGGGCGCGCAGTTGTCCGTCACGTTCAGCGGCGAGGCCACACCCGAGTTGTTCGCCATCGAGCCGAAGGACAAACGGTTCGCCTCGATCCTGAACGAACGGCTCCAAGCCTCCGTGGTGGAGGTCCAGCATGTCGAGACGCCAAGCGGCCAGGTGATTGTCGCCCTCAGGCGCGACCCGGCCGACCAGTCGCTCCACATCCAAGAGATCTGGGACGATGCCGTGGACCGCCCAGCCGCCGCCGCCCTGGTCAAAGCCGCCCGCGACCGCCTCGGCGAGGCAGCCGGCCTGCCGCGTTCTGCCTGGTAAGCTGTAGCGCGCCAATCCCGGCTAGCTCAATCGGCAGAGCATCTGACTGTTAATCAGAGGGTTACTGGTTCGAGTCCAGTGCCGGGAGCAACCCGCAAACCGGCTCTGACCTGGGCAAACAAGCCCAAGGCAGAGCCGCCGGGCACGCGGCGTGCAACATATGTGCAATAGCGGGGCGGCTTGCAGCCGACTCCAGCGACAACAAGGGGGAGCCGACATGGCCCCAACCACCCTCACCCAAGCGGCCCGAACCCGCGCCGAAGCCGACGCCGCGGGCGAACGATACGACCAAGCCCGCCAACGCCAAGACGCGGCCTTGGCCGCCGTCATCGCCGCCAAGCGCGCGGCGAGCAACGGCGACGGGACAGGCTCTCACCGGGTTCGCAGGCCTGCGGTCTAAGATTGAACGCCATGGCGGCAGAGCAACGGATCCAGATGAAGATCGCCGCGGACGTGGAGACGGGCGTCTACGCGGACTTCGTGCGGGCCTGGTACACAGATGACGCGTTCGTGCTTGATTTCGCGTCGCTGACGGAACCGGCGCGCCGCGAAGCGGGCGCCGTGGTGCTCACCGCCACGGTCGCCTCGCGCGTGAGGATTCCCCCGGCGCAGGTGTTCGAGCTGATGAAAGCGCTGGAACGGCAACTCACGGCCTGGGAGAAGGACCACGGCAAGCGGTCACCGGGCCCGGCCGCGCTCTAGACCAGGGCGGCGGGCGTCGCGGCCCTACCTCAGTGTGACGCCGTGGTTTTTCAAGAACGGCACCGGGTCGACGGTGCTGCCATTGACCGAGACTTCGAAGTGCAGGTGTGGCCCGGTCGACTGTCCGGAGGACCCGGTCCGGGCGATCTGCTCGCCGGCGACCACATTGTCGCCTTCCCGCACCAGGATCCCGCCGAGTCCGTCCATGTGCAGATATCGCGTGAACACCGACCCGCCGTGGTCGATCTCGATGGTCCAGTTCCCGCCGCTGTCGCAATACACCCGCGTCACCACGCCGTCGTGGGCGGCATAGATCGGTCGGCCGCGCCCCGAGGTCATGTCGATTCCCCCGTGGTGCTTCAGCACGCCGTAGATCGGGTGGATCCGCATCCCGTACGGCGATCCGACAGGGCCCGCGCCCGGTTGGGTCCAACCGCTGGCGCTCACCGTGTACGGCGAGTCCCCACCCCGCAGTTGGTACCCGGAGTCCTCGGATGACCAGGCGACCGCCCCGTCGGCGGCGAGCAGTTCCAACTCGCCGTCGTCCGTCAGGACGAGCCGCGCGCCGACCTTGGATGTGTCCGCGGTCCAGACCGCTTTCGCGTCCACGGCGACCACCAGCTCGCCCGCTTGGGTCAGCGTCAACGCCGCCGCAGAGTCCGGGTCCGCGTCCAGCGACCAGATCTTCTGATTCAAGTTGTTGAACAGGACCACCGCCCCGTCATCGGCCACCGCCACGAAGAAACTGTTGTCCAAGCTGGTCAGCCGATCGCCCACGGCGAGCGAAGATCCAGGCAGCAGCTCCGTCGGGTAGCGGGACGTGGTCCCGACCACCTGCGACAGCACCTCGGGCTTCTCACCCGGCCGTTGGATGAACAGCGTGTAGCTGTAGCTCGTGTCGGGCTGCAGGCCGGTGTCGCAGACGGTGCCGGGCTCGTCGCCGAGTGCCACCTCCACACCCTCGGCTGGCGTCTGCGGCGCCGCGTCGCCCAAGCCGCGCCGCAGCAGAAGGACGGCGTCGGGCTCGTCGGCGAGCGCGCTCGTGTCCCAGTACAGCACCAGCCCGACGTTCGATTGCTGGTCGGTCGAGACCGCCGGATCCGTGCCGCTGGCCTCGTATCCGTCGATCAGGTGCGCGGTCATCGTGCGGGACGTCAGGTCCGCCATCTGCCGCCGCGAGACCATCTCGATCGTCTGTGCGAGCGGCGCCAAAGCGTCTTCGCCCGCGAGCGCGGGGATCTTCGCGGCCCCGCTCAGCCCGATCACCGCCGAGCCGGCCAGGAGGGTCGCCACGGCCGCGGCCGCAGCCTGGCGCGTGTGTCGCCGCAAGAAGAGCCGCACCCGCTCGAGAATCGCCGCGCCGCGCGCGGACGCGTCGAACATGAGCAACAGGGCGGACACCCGTGGGAGGCGCGGCGCCCACCGCTTTGAGAAAGTCTCCTCATCGCCCGATGCCGTGCCAACCGTCTCGCTCACACCGTCCAGCGGTGATTCGGCGGCGCTGGCGAACCAAGGGCCGGTGGATCCTTCGCGGCCGGTCGGGACGCGCACGCCGGCGGCCTCGCGATCGACGAACGCCCCCGCATCGGCGATGGCGAGCGCTTCGAGCGAGCCCAACTGCCGCCCGCCATCTCGCGTGGCCGCCGCGTCAGGCGCGAGCCCGTCCTCGCCGGACTCGGGGGAGCGTGGCTGAAACGCCTCGACAGTGGTGGGCGCAGCAGCGGCCGCCGCCGCCAGGAAGGTCTCGGGGCCGCGGACGGTCGCCGCGCCCGCGAGATGAGCCGCGCCCACACCGGACTCAGCCGTGCCCTCGATGGCTCTTGGCGGCACAAACGGCGTGTCAGATCTGGTCGCCGCAGCGGCCAAGTCAGCCCGCGCGGCACGCTCCGCGCGCGCCCCGCCGAGCGAACCCAGGGAATCGTAGTAGTCGGCCCACGCGGCGGCTTGCCAGCTGGGCGGGGCGGGATCGTCGGCGAGGAGAGCTGGCGCGGCCCGACCGGCGGCCGCATCGCGGGCGGGACCGCTGGCGGCGTCCTCGGCGGCGAACGCATACTGAGCGAGTCGACGCGCCTCGTCCGCGGGGGAAGTCCACGCCGCCGCCGGCGGGGTGGACACGCGTGGGGTCGCCGCAGCCTGGGCCGCGGCACGCTCGGCGTCTTGCCGCGCGAGCCGCAACGCCCGACGCGTGAGCACCGCGGGGCCGTCGAGTTGCTCAGGCATTAAGTGAAGGTTCCTCGCCTCTGTTGGTGGGTCTCGCCCTGACACGGCCGAGCTGGGGGCTTCGGCCGCCGTGATCAGGATCTAGCTTACGTCGAGGTCGGAACCCCAAACGAGGGTTTCGGCTGAATCCTCACGTCATCTTCACGCGACGGGGCGAGCAGGTCGCCGCTTGTTGGAGTTTCGGGCGGATCTGGGAGGTGGTCCCGCTATCAGCCAGTGGAGGCGTTCGGGCGGCGCCTGTCGGCGTGCCCAAAGGCGGGCGGGCGTGACGATTTCTACACTTCTCTCGCCAGAAGCGAGAAGTGTAGAGTTCCGCGGCCGGCCCGACGGCGCCCGTGTTGACGGTCAACCCGCCCAGGACGTGTCTCCGCAGGTCAGGGGGCTTGCGCCGGTTCCGGGCGAGTGGACCCCGGTCCGGGCGGGGCTGACCATTCCTACACTTCTCTCGCCAGAAGCGAGAAGTGTAGAGTTCCGCGGCCGGCCCGA
>JAITLE010000052.1 GCA_031278075.1 Bifidobacteriaceae bacterium
CGGCTGAGCAACGTGCGCAGGCCGTCGCGGACAACTTCGCTTTCGCTGGCGTACGCGCCGGATCGCACCCGTTCACGCAGCGCGTCCGCCATCTCGATGGGAAGGGTGATGCTGAGCTGGCGGGTGGTTCGCATGTCGGGTCTCCAATGCTCGATAGGATTCCATCCTATCTCCTTGCGAGGGCGGTGAAGCTCGTCCGGCGGCGCGAAAACCCCGGGCCGTCCCGAACTATGGACACCTCGGAGAGGCCCAAATCGAGCCTGAGAAGGGCTTTCGCCAGCTTCGGAGCAGTTCTAATAGTGTCCAGGAAGGTCCACCTTGAACGCCCGTGCTGAAGGGCTGTCCGCGCTAAGCCGCATGCGGCATAGCGCGGACAGCCCTTCCGTGCTGGCTTTGTCCTAGTTCACCGCGCCCGTGAGCGGCTTCGCGCCCGCAACACCGCTCCCAGCGCGATCAGCACCAGACCGAGACCGACCGCCAGGCTAAGACCCACTGCGCCCGTGACCGGCAACCGGCCGAACGCCGCCGCCGCGGCGCTCTCCCGTGGGCTAGGCGTGGCGCCCCGGCCCGGGTCGGGCGGCGTGCTCGACCCGACCGCGGGGGCCGGCAGGGTCTCGCTCGGCCGTGGCCCGGCGGTCTCGCGGGACGGCCAGGCCTCAGCCGCGACGAACCCGCGCGGCGAGTCCGTCACGGGATACGCGTCGAGCACCGTCTGGTCGAACGAGGAAGACCCGGCCCTCACCCGTGACCGGAGCGAGACCACATCGCCGGCCGCGGCCGCGATCTCGCCGGAATAGAGCCCGCCCGCCGCGCCGTCCGAGGTCCCGGCCCGCAGCTCGACAGCCGCCCAAGTGACCCCACGATCGGTGGAGGCCTCCAACGAGACTGTGGGCGACGGCATCGTCGGTGAACCGAGTAGTTGGCCGACGTGCAGGGTGACCGGTTGCCGCGCGGCCCCGGCGTTGTACGCGTCCAAACCCTCCAATTCGTACCAAACCTGCAAGAGCGGCGCCGCCGAGGGGTCCACCTCAGCCGCGGAGACCCACTCCCACTTCGAGGACACCTCGGTCGACCAGGACCAAGCGGCGCTGTCCGATGCCGTGACGTCCTCCAGGCGGTAAGCGTGCTCGGCCGGGTCCAAGCCTTCGAGCCAGAAACCGGAAGCGGATTCGGCGCCCGCCGACCGCTGCAACAGCACCGCGCCGGTGGTGACATCCGTCAACTTGGCGTCGCTCGCGCCGTATGCCGGAGCGGCGTCCGGATATCTGGGCAGCTCGGCGTGGCCCTGCCCGTCGACGAACCGGGGCAGGACGCCGTACATCACGTCGCCGTCGCGGCTGATGGCGATCTCGCTCGTGGTGTCGAACCCGACGCTGTGCACCTGGGAGCCCATCGTCACCACTGCGCTCTGGCCGGCTGAATACTCCATCGGCGCGGTGATGAACTCGTTGACGGGAGTCCCGCCGTCCGGGCCCAGCAGCGTGGAACTGATGGACCACTGTTGGTCGGCGCCCACGTGGGCGACGTAACTCGCCGCGGGTCGCGCGCGAATCGCAGTGGCGCCTTGGGCCCACTCGCCCCAGAACACGTCCTCGATCGAGCCCGTCGCGCCCATCGCCCGGTGTTGGACCGTGACCTGAGCGGTCGCCGACTCGTCCGTCGCCAGCTGGAACGGTTCTCCCGGGCGGAAGGTCCGTCCCACCTGGTAGACGTACTCGGGGCCGCCCCGGCCCAGAATGTGGAGGCTCTCGCCTTGAGCCGCCGCGGCGGCTAGCTGGTCGATCCCCGCCTTGTTGCTCACCAGGACCGCCAATTGTCCGATGCCGTCCCCGCCGGCGCCGAGGTAGACGGCTAGTCGGGCGACCGTCAACGTGACAATCGGCCGGTTGGATCCGATCACGACGGCGCCGTAACCGGCGGCTTGGATGTCCGTCAACACCTCCGCGAGGAGGGCGATTGTCTCCTCAGACGGGTCCGGGTCCGGCAACTCGACAAGGAGCGCCTGGTCGGCGGCGCCGTCGGGGGGTATCCCGTCGACGGCGCGGACCAGAGAGAAAGCGGAGCGCCCGGCGGGCAGCCGATCGTTTGGGTCGGCCAACGGCACGGTCCGGGCGCCGTATGGGTCGAGCGCGCCCTCGATCGAGGGCTGCGCCAAGGACGCCGTCGCCGGGAATGTGGTGGTGACGCCATCGTCGGCGGGCGGGACGGCGACGTAGGTGGAATTGACTCCGAGCGGGCTGACCGCGCTGGTCAGGCCGGTGGAGAACTCGATGGCCGATTCGCCGGCCCCGACGGCGACTGTCACCTGGGCGGTGACGAACCCCTCGACGGGTTGGTCCACTGGGGCTGTGACCGGCCTGGCGGCCTTGCCGTCGAGGTTCACTGTGGTGTCGGCCTTCAGCCCGATCATCGGGATGGCGGCGACCAGTTCGTCAGTGCCGCCGGACGCGTTCGTCTTGGCCGCATAGCCCAACAGCGCGTAGTCGCCGGCCGCGACGTCGAGGGTGACCTTGCCCTGGGAAGGCTGCAAGGCCGTGAACGAGCCCCGGTTCAGGTCCACTAGGGCCAGACTGTGGTTGATGTCGGATTTCTCGATGGGCTGGCCGTCGTGGTCGGTCGCTGTGATGGCGAGCTTGTGCATCTCAGGCTGGTTGGCGAGGCCGACCGGGGTCCTGAGAACCGTGGCGCCGGCCGGGTCCGCGGCGGTGACGTAGCCACCCATGTAGCCGCCCCCGAAGGCTCCGACGTCGACTGTCACAGCGACGCTGGCCTGCCCGCCGGCCGGCACCGTCAAGGTGGTCTCAGACAGTTCGATGTGGTCGGGCCGTGTCGGCGGGATGGCGCCAGCCGCGGCGGCGCGTCTCGACGTGGACTTGCCCGGCTCAGCCGGGCCTGGCGGATCGGTCGAGATGACCACTGGTCCGAGGTATTCGCTGATCGTCAACCCCGCCTCGAGGGTCAGCTGTTGGTCCGCCGAACCGGCGTTGGCATAGGTCAGCGTCTCGGTGACCGTCCCGGTCGCGGGGAACGGGGTCATTCCCAGGTTCAACTCCGTCGGGGATGTGGTGAGGGTCTGGGATAGAGCCCTTGGAATGCTCAAGAGGCCAGCTCCCTGCTCGAACACGCTGACGCCGTCCGGCGCGGGACTGGCCGAGGCCATCAACTTGGCTCGCAGCGCGTGCCTGTCCAGCGTCGGATCGGACTCGATCAGGAGGGCGGCGGCCCCGGCCACGAGGGGCGCCGCCATCGACGTTCCCATCTGGTCGGAGACGTAGCCGCTGGAGCCGACCTTGGCGCCGGTCATGCCCAGCAGCTCGATCTCCTCGCCGTCCGTGTCGGCGCGGTTCGCCTCCGCTCCGGCGCCTGGCGCCACGATCTGCGGGTTGACGGCCCCGTCGCCGCGCCGCGGCCCAGCGGAGGAGAACCCTGCGCGGTTGCCGCTTTGGCTGGTCGCCCCGACAGACAGCACCTCGTCGGCGACAGCCGGCGTCGCCACCGTCTGCAACCTTCCGTCGTTGCCGGCCGCCACCACGATCAGAGCGCCGTAGTCCTTGGCGACCTGGTTGACGAACTGGTCGAAGTAGGACGTCCCGTCTCCGTACATGCCTGGGTCGCCGAGGGAGAGGTTGATCACCCGCGCGCCTTGTTGCGCCGCCCATTCGATCCCCGCGAGGATGCCTGAGTTCGCCCCCTGGCCGAAGGCGTCGAGGACACGAGCGTTGACGATCTTGGCGCCGGGCGCCACCCCAGAGAACACGCCGGACGATGCCGTCCCGGCGCCGGCGATCTCCGAGGCCACGAAGGTGCCGTGGCCGTCTTCGTCTTCAGGTGAGCCCGTGCCGGTGAAGTCCTTGGCTGCGACCACTTGGCCCCGCAGGTCGGGGTGGTTCGAGTCGACGCCCGTGTCCACCACGGCCACCTTCACGCCAGTGCCCGTTAGTCCGCCGGCCTTGGCTTGGTCCGCGCCGATCAGCTCCATCCACGGCGGGGTCTGGTAGTCGGGCGCCGGTCCGGCGCCGGCGTCCACCGGCTCGACGTGGCTGACCCGGTCCAACCAGACCTTTTCGACGGCGGCCGCGGCCCGGTCGGGCGCGGCGTCGCTCAGCTCCCCGCGGGGGGCAGGACCCGCGTCGGGGGTGGCGGCGGGGGGGCCCACGCCCCCCCGGCCCGC